>CAMHFA010000078.1 GCA_946184255.1 uncultured Bacteroidales bacterium | reverse complement strand
CTTCTTGATGGCCTCGATGATGCAGTCGAGAGCGTCGTCGATACCCTCGAGTTTCGGGGCGAAACCACCCTCGTCACCGACAGCGGTGGAGAGGCCACGGCCCTTGAGAACCTTCTGGAGAGCGTGGAAAACCTCGGCGCCTATGCGTACGGCCTCAGCCTCGCAGCATGCACCTACAGGACGGATCATGAACTCCTGGAATGCGATCGGAGCATCGGAGTGGGCACCACCGTTGATGATGTTCATCATCGGAACAGGCAGGACATAGGCATTGGTTCCACCGATGTAACGGTAGAGGGGAATGCCAAGATATTCAGCAGCAGCCTTGGCAACAGCCAGGGAAACGCCGAGGATGGCATTTGCTCCGAGATTGCTCTTGGTGGGAGTTCCGTCAAGCTCGATCATGGTCTTGTCGATAGCTCTCTGCTCAAGGGCTGACATGCCGATGATTGCGGGAGCGATCTTGTCGTTGATGTTGTCGACAGCCTTGAGGACGCCCTTGCCGCCGTAGCGCTTGGGATCGCCGTCACGAAGCTCAAGAGCCTCGTTCTCACCAGTGGATGCGCCTGAAGGAACAGCAGCAACACCGATAACACCGCTTTCGAGGATAACTTCGGCCTCGATCGTAGGATTTCCTCTTGAATCAAGGATTTCCCTTCCAGTAACTTGGATAATTCTCATGATTTAATGAATATTTGATAATTAAATTTACGTTCAACCCAAAAGACAAAGATAGTCATTATTCCTCAATTATTTGATAAATTTGTGCTTATCATGAGACTGAAATATCCAATCCTTCTGCTTGCTGTTTTGTCAAGTGTCCTGGTATCAAGCGGCCAGGAGAGACTCCGCAGGGACCAGAGCTTCCTCGGAATCCATTTTGATTTCCATGCCAATTCCTCCGACCGTGGAATAGGAGTCAACACGACTCCGGAAATGATTCAGGAGATTCTTGACAAAGTCCATCCGGACTACATCCAGGTTGACTGCAAGGGACATCCTGGTTATTCAAGTTATCCCACTCTTGTGGGCAATCCGGCCCCGGGAGTCACAGGAGACCCGCTTGCTGTCTGGCGCGAGGTGACCGCACGCAACGGAGTCGCCCTTTATCTTCATTATTCCGGAGTCTGGGATTCCAGGGCAGTGGAACTCCATCCGGAATGGGCGGTAAAGGATAAGGACGGGAATCCGAGCAAGAACAATACTTCCGTTTTCAGCCCTTATGTTGACAAACTGCTGATTCCACAGCTCAAAGAACTGGCAGGGAAATATGGAGTCGATGGAGTCTGGGTGGACGGCGAGTGTTGGGCGACTGCCCTTGATTATGGCACCAGGGCAGTTAAGATGTTCAAGGAACAGACCGGAATGGATGCCCCTTTCTCTCCGGAAGACCCGGGGTGGTTTGAATGGAAGCAGTTCCACAGGGAGGCATTCCGCAACTACCTCCGTCACTACATCTCGGCTGTACGGTCGGAATATCCGGATTTCCAGATATGCAGCAACTGGTCTTACACCCATCATATGCCTGAGCCGGTGTCTGCACCCCTCGATTTCCTATCGGGAGATTATTCTCCAACGAACAGCGTCAATTCCGCCAGGATTGCAGCAAGGTACCTTTCTGCCCAGGGTGTTCCATGGGACCTTATGGCTTGGAGCTTCAGCAACGACAAGGAACAGCCGGGGCAGAAACCTTCGGTACAGTTGATGAGGGAAGCCGCAGTAACCTTGTCCCAGGGAGGAGGTTTCCAGGCTTATTACACCCAGAACAGGGACGGGTCGGTAAAGTTGGAGAAACTTAAGTCGATGGCCGATGTTGCCGTTTTCGCAAGGGCCAGGCAACAATTCTGCCATCATTCGTCATCCGTTCCCCAGATAGCCCTTCTGCTCTCCACTTACAATTATCAGCATACTATCATTCCCGGCAATCCAGGGGCATTGTTCCCTAATAACGTTGGCGGTGCGGGGGGCGTCCTTGAATGCCTTCTTGACTGCCAGTACAGCGTGGATCTCCTTGGCGAGAGTACCCTGCAGCCGGACATGAGCCGCTACCCATTGATTGTTGTTCCTGAATGTGAGACCCTTTCCGAAACATTCCGTGACGACTTGCTTGAATATGTCAATCAGGGAGGTTCCCTTCTTGTCATTGGCGAGGAGATGGCAAAACTCTTCTCCACCGCTTCCGGTGTAGTCCTTCATGGAGACAGATGGTTTTCTGCCGGATTCGGTTCCGGAAAGATCGGTTTCATTCCGACGAAGATTGCTGGTGAATACGATTCCGGCAACAATGCGGAAGGAATACGTTCACGTGTGAAAACCATTGTGAATGAGCTGTTCTCCGATCCGATTGTTGAGATACGCTCTTCTCCTTTCGTGGAAATGTCTGTCAGGAAACACGACGGAAAACTCCAAATCCATCTGGTTAACACTTCCGGCGACCACAGACACACCGTATTCTTCGAATCAATCGATCCAGTCCGCGATATCGAGGTGTCAGTCCGTCTGGACAGGAAGCCCGAACGGATAGTTTGCCAGCCTTCTGGCAGGGACATCAAATTCAATTACAAGAATGGAAAGGCTGTTTTCAGGATCGACAGCCTTGAGATTTACGACATCATTGAAATTGAATAGCCAGGCCTCTATTGTCTCAAGGCCGGTCTGACATTTCGAAGTAAAGCTGTCCGCCCTGTTTCAACCTGTTCCATGGGATGAAACGAGGGTCTATGTCATTGCCGTCAAATGTGGCCGATTTGACGTAGCAGCGGTTCGGACTTGTCCCCGGCGCCTTGATTACCAACTTCTTTCCTTCGTAGTACCCGGGACTCAAGTTGATCTCGACTTGTTCGAAAGCCGGACTTCCCACGCACAGCATGGGATTGTCCGAACAGCCTCCGTCCATCTCAAAAAAGCCAAGGCTGCTCAGGACATACCACGAGCTCATCTGCCCCTGGTCCTCGTCCCCGGGATAGGAATCCCTTTCTTCGATACCGTAGTATCTTTCCTGGATTTCCCTCGCCCATTTATTCGTCCTGTATGGTTCCGAGGTGAAACTGAAAAGATAGGCAGACTGCATGTTGGTCTGGTTGCCGTGATTAATGGTGGCTTTGGTGAAATCATCTCCGGTAGCGTTGAAATTCCTCTTGGCAGATTCGCTCATTCCCCATTCAAGCTTGTTGATGAAAGACCTTTCTCCCATCATTCCGATCAGGCCTTCCATGTCGTGAGGGACATACCATGTAAACTGCCATGAACTTCCTTCGCAGAATCCCGGGGCCTTGTAAGGGTCGAAATCCTCGATGAAGGATCCGTCACGGAGACGTGGCCGGATGAACCCGGTCGAGGAATCAAAAAGGTTTTTCCAAGAGGAGGAGCGCAGGAACAGCGTGTCCGCAAGGTCTTCGTAACCATTGTGGCGGAGGAAAGAGGCCGCGCACCAGTCTTGAAAGGAATACTCCATGGTATTTGATACGTACGACTGGTAATTTGGCCCGTCAAAGCCCTTCCCGTCTGTGTACAGAGGCACGTATCCCAGATCAATATAATCCGGATAGCTTTCATTGCCGAGCTGTGTGCCGTCTTCCAGTTCTACCTTCGGCGCGGTCTGCTGGTGAGCAATGGCTTCGGCAAGGAGACTGGCGTCAAAATCCCGGATTCCATGCTGCCATGCTGATGCGATGAATGGTATGGCTGGGGATCCGACCATCACCCGGAAATACTTCATCCCTGGATTGCCGACAGGCAGCCAGCCTCCTCGTCTGTAGGTTTGTTCGAAAGTATAGAGCCAGTTCGACATGAATTCCGGGTAAAGGATGTTATAGAAAGGTCCCAGGTCCCAATGGGTTCCCCATAGGGAATCCCCGCCATAGACCTGCTTCCCCTTTTCGACGACGGCTAATCGTCCAAACATGTCCATCCACTGACCGTTGACATCATTCCAGATTGTCCGAGGGCTGATCGAGCGGTAAAGGTTGGTGTAGAACTTCTTTTTCAGAAGGGCGTCCGGAGTGTAGACCTTGATGCGGTCGAAAAGGCTCTGCCAAACCTCTCGCTGGGCGTTTTCAACAGCCTCGAAAGACCATCCGAAGGGCGTTGTTATCTCTTCCCGGAGATTCAACCCCGCATTTTCAATGCTTACAAGAGAGATTCCGGTACGGATCTGGATCTGTTCTCCGGCCTGGATTTCAAAATCCAGCCAGATTCCGCAGTCTTCCGACAGGTTATCAGCGTATTCCACATCCTTGACCAAGTCAAATCCGTTCCATGTGTTCATGGCCAAGATCGGCCGGTCGGATTCCATTACGAAGTGAAGGGTGTAAGTCTGGTTGCCATGGTATCCGGATCCCCAGCTTCTGGATGGGATGGAACCTTCAATGCGGTAATCGGATACTTTCCTGACCATGACGTTTTCCACAGTCCAGGGATACTCTCCCGGGAACAAGAAATCCACCAGGACTCTCGGGGCATCGGCTTTATGGAATGTATATCTTTGGAATGAAGCCCTGGTTGTCGCCGTCAATTCCGCAAGGATACCATAATCTGCAAGTTCTACTCCATAGTATCCTATCCTGGAGGTTTCATAACGCTTGTCAAACCTTGAACGGTAACCTGAATCGGGATCCTTTTCAGTGCCGCTTTGCAGCATCAGGGGACCGTTTGCCGGCATAGTCAGCAGTCCGGCCATTGTCCATTCATGGATATGGCTGAATCCCATTATGTTATCAACATTATCCTCGTAGCCGTTCTTCCAATGTGAATCTTCGTTGTCAGGCATGATCTTGACCATTCCGAAAGGCATCCATGGCCCGGGACCGATCATCCATCTCGAACCGCTGCACCCCATCATCTGATCCACGTAATCGATACTTTTACGGACCGGTTGTTGACCTGTACGGAATTTACCTCCGGCCAGATGCTTGCCTTCCCATGTCACTGAAATAACGGTTTTCCCCGCCAAATTCGGACAAGGAATTTCAAGCAGATTCTCCCCCTTCCGGAGTTCGTGATCAGACACCTCTCCGTCAACAAATATTCTGATTGTGCCAGCCTTGCGGCTTATTGCATGGACGAGGACAGCCGGGCTTGTCTTTCCTGCGGGTAACTCAACCTGATAGGGCGAAGGTTTTATCTCTACAATGGGATCGTACCCTGTATTCACGACTTCTGTCTTTGGATTCCCGCTCAACATTATTGCATCGAGGCTGATGGATTTCCCGTCATATATCCTGAGTTCCAACAGGTTGGCCCCATCTTTCAGAACGCCAGGCGGAATGGTGAAAGTGATTTTCCCGGCATCCTGGTCGATGTCCATCCACTGTTCGAATTCATCTATTCCAAGGCGCATCCTCATGCGTGGCTCCCAATCAACCTCAGTGAGATAAATGTCCAGAATGAAAGGGTCATTCTTACGGACGCCTTTCAAGGATACTACTATCTTGCTTTTTATCAGTGTCGGACCTCCCCAATGGGATGCTCCGGCAAAGGGGGCGAAGGGGCCGGGAATTACGAACGGGAAAGCCGAAGCATCCTCATCCTTCATATAGAAATAGTGGTTTGCGTCCGCAAATCCCGAAGAAACATATTCGCTCTGCCTGTCGGGGGCCAGGGCGAATTCGTTGCTGGAACCATCGACTTGACCGATAGATGCCAGCACCACTATTGCAGATAGAATGACCTGGAGCATATTCAGAGTATCAAATATTTATTGGAGGCCCCACTCCTTGTTGGGTTCAGGTCCCATTTCCAGTTCAAGGGTTCCCCCTCCGAGCAATTCTGAAGCAGGGAACTTGAAAGAATTCCATTCCTTTCCATTGAGTTTGGCGGACTGGACAT
>CAMHFA010000077.1 GCA_946184255.1 uncultured Bacteroidales bacterium | reverse complement strand
GAAGAACGTCTTGAAGGGGACAGAATCCTTCTGTCATTCCCTGAGGATACCAAGGTCCTTACTGTCTCAGTGGGCCTGTCCCAGGTTGATGTGGAAGGTGCTTCTGAAAACCTGAAAGCCGAGGTCGGCTCCAAGGATTTCGATACAGTCCGTTCTGAGGCAGCTGAGGCTTGGGCTGATGCTTTGGGAGTTATCAAGGTCCAAGGAGGAAGCAAGGAAGCTACGGCCAATTTCTACTCTGCACTGTACCACACCATGGTCGTCCCGAACCGTATGGACGATGTTTCCGGCCGTTATCGCGATTTCCGTCAGGAAATATCTACTGTTCCTCAAGGAAGGGCTTTCTACTCCACTCTTTCCCTTTGGGACACTTTCAGGAGCTGGAACCCTCTCCAGACCCTTGTGAACACGACTCTAGTCGAGGACATGGTCTATAGCATGCTTGACATGTATGATAAGGGCGGCAGGCTGCCCAAGTGGCCACTTGCCAGTTCTGAAACCGACTGCATGATCGGCTACCATGCCATTCCGGTCATTGCTGATGCATGGCTCAGGGGAATCCGCTCCTTTGACGGAGGAAAAGCTCTGGAGGCCATGGTTGAGGCTTCGAACACTGATGAGTGTTCCCCCTCTTACAACGAGTACGGTTTCGTGCCTGCGAACACTCAGGGTGGAGCGGTCTCCAAGACTCTTGAATTTGCTTACGACGATTGGTGCATCGCCAGGATGGCGGAAGATCTCGGACGGAATGACATTGCCGGAGAGTATTACTCTAGGGCACGAAGATATGTCTCAGTCTTCGATGCTTCCACTGGATTCATGCGTGGCAGGAATACCAATGGCAACTGGATGTCCCCGTTCAATCCCATAGGAAGCTCTCGCGACTATGTCGAGGGCATTCCATGGCAATACCGTTTCTTTGTACCTCATGATTTCCAAGGACTTACTGCCTTGATGGGAGGGCAGGAAGCGATGATTGCCGCCCTGGATTCCCTCTTCAGTTACGATGAAAGGGATCCCGGAGTCAAGATCAGCGACATGACCGGTCTTGTCGGTCAGTATGCCCATGGCAACGAGCCCAGTCACAACATGACGTGGCTGTACAATTTCCTTGGTAAGCCTTCAAAGTCCCAGATCCTGGTCCGCAGGATGCTGGATGAAATGTACTCTCCGACCCCGGAGGGAATAAGCGGAAACGAGGACTGCGGACAGATGAGTGCCTGGTACGTCCTCTCTTCGCTTGGTATCTATCCCGTCTGTCCCGGAACCGGTGAATATGTTTTCGCGGCTCCTCTCTTCAAGAAGGCCACTGTCAAGCTTTCTTCGGGCAAGGAATTGGTGATAATCGCCGACCATCCTGAGAATCCCTACATAAAGTCAGTGATATTCAATGGCAGTCCTGTTGATGCTGATTTCATTACCTATGAGGAACTGATGCAGGGTGGAGAGCTTCGTTTCATCCTATCATCCAGCCCGGTAGAGGAACGTGATGTGATCAAGAAGCAAGGCCTGTATTCTTTGACCGATGGGAATGAGGTTTCCATGCCATATCTGTCCGTAGATCCAAGCTATTATGAAGGAGACCTGGAGGTTGACCTTAAAAGCAGGACGGAAGGTGCTTCCATCCGTTACACCCTTGACGGAAGCGAACCGGACATGGATTCCCCGCTTCTTTCGGAACCCTTCAAAACCCGGGAAGACTTGGTGATAACCGCAAAGGCTTTCAAAGAAGGCATGACTCCCAGTGCAACCATGAAGATCCATGCCTTCCCGGCAATAAAGATTCCTTCCGCTAAGGTCTCCGGTCTGAAGCAGGGATGCAGATACACCTATCACACGGGACTCTTCTCCTGTACCGCCGATGTCAGGTCAAGTAAAGTATTATCTTCAGGAGTCATGGAGGAACCTTCCATCAAGGAAGCTCCGGATGAGGATCATTTCGGCTATATATTCACCGGGTACATTGATATCCCTTCCGATGGAATCTGGGAGTTTGCACTCCACAGCGATGACGGCGCCCTGCTTGAAATAGACGGCCGGCCTGTAGTGGACAATGACGGATCCCATTCAGCCTACACCGCGACCGGACGTATCCCTTTGATGAAGGGGCTACATCCATTCCGTCTGTCCTACCTGGAGGATTACGAGGGACAGGAACTTTTCTGGGCATGGAGGCCACAGGGTGAATCACGTTTCGGCCGGATTCCGAAAAATGTAATATATTGCAGATAGAATCAATAACCATAATATGCGTAAGTTTACTTTTATCCTGGCTGCTATGGTGCTTGCTGCGACTGCTGCTGCACAACGCCCGATAGCCTATCACTCACATAACGATTACGACCGCACAGTCCCGTTTTACGAGGCTTATTCCCAGCATTGTACTTCCATAGAAGCCGATGTGTTCCTTCAGGACGGGGAGATCCTTGTGGCTCACAACCGTAAGGATTTGAGGTCCGACAGGAGCCTTAGGAAAATGTACATTGAGCCGATTGTCAAGATATTCAGGGACAATGGAGGACAGATGTGGAAGGGGAGTGATGACCGTCTTCAGCTGATGGTGGACCTCAAGGCCTCTGAAGCCCTTCCCGGGGTCGTTGCCCTGGCAGAAGAGTTCCCGGATGTCTTTACAACCGACAACGGAGTGAGGGTCGTCATCACAGGTTCATATCCTGCTCCGGCAGATTACGATAAATGGCCTTCATGGCTGTGGTTTGACGGTGATTTCAAGGATGGTAAGCTGAATTACACCCCTGAACAACTGAAAAGGATAGCACTGATCAGTACGGACTTCCGTAAGTTCGCCCGCAATTGGAACGGTAAGGGCAGGATGATAAATTCTGAACTGGAAGCTGTGACCAAGGCAATTGAAACAGCTCATGAAGCAGGGAAGCCGATCCGTTTCTGGGATGCACCTGAAGGCACTACGACTTACTTCACCTTCTATAAGCTCGGAGTGGATTTCTTCAATACCGACTATCCTGCCCAGTGTGCCCTCTTTTTCAGCGATTGGACCAATAAGAATTTCCGGATGGGGAGACGTGATGTGAAGGCCGGTGTCACGGGGACCAAAAGACTTGACAAGGCAACTCGTGATTTCCAGGGATTCCAGAATGAGAAAATGCAGCTTAGCAAAGGCATAGATGTCTATTCTCCCACTTTCAGGAACGACGGAAAGGACAAGAAGATCAAGAATGTTATCTTCCTGATCGGCGACGGGATGGGACTTGGTCAGATCATCACCGGTGCCTATGCCAACGGAAGGGATCTTTCCATGCTGAGGATGAAGAACATGGGACTTCAGTTCTACAATCCTAACGATGATTTCATAGGGGATTCCGCTTCAGGTGGCAGCGCCCTTGCTACAGGGGAAATCTCGTGGACCAGGCACATTTCTGCCAACGAGGACGGTTCGGTTGAGTATCCTTCATTAACAGACTATTTCCACGCCCAGGGCAAGGCGACAGGTGTCGTGACCCTAGGCGACCTAGCTGATGCAACACCATCTGTGTTCTATTCCCACACCGCCGAACGCGACAGCATCGATAAGGTCACACGCTATCTTGCCACCAACAAATCCCTTGACCTGCTTGCAGGAAGCAACACTGATTATTTCGAGGACCCTCGGGAGGATGGATTTGACCTCCTTACAGCAGTCAAGGCAAACGGATTCAACTACACGCACGATGCCCTCAGCACCACTTCAATACCTGGCAGAGTGATTTGCGCAGACCAGAGGATGGGAGAATATGCCAGAGAGGAAACCCTCGGTTTCCTTGCTGACATCACCCGCGAATCCATAGCCAAGATGCAGTCGATGTCCAGGAAAGGCTTCTTCCTCATGGTTGAGGGAGCGAAGATCGATTACGCAGGTCATTCCGACTGTTTGCCTGCATCCATCATTGAGACACTCAGTTTTGACCTTGCCGTCGCCGAGGCTTTGAAATTTGCCGATTCCAATGGCGAAACCCTTGTGGTGGTCACTGCCGATCATGAAACCGGTGGACTGACAGTACTTGACGGAGATCTCTCCACAGGTCATGTCCTGGCCGTTTTCAATTCCGATGACCATACGCCCTCGGCCCTGCCAGTATTTGCTTACGGCCCCGGCTCACAGCATTTCACTGGGACCTATATGAATATTGAAATTCCTCGTACAATCAAAAGGTTAGTCAAGAAATGAAAAGATTGACTGTAATTGCGGCTTTTCTTATCGGAGCCATTTCAATCCAGGCACAGGATCTTAAGTCAGGCCCCTTCGACCTGCCTTACAAGAATACCTATGTAAAGAATATCTTCGTGTCGGAGAATCCGTTCCGCACGATGAAACGTGAGACACTTGCTCCCAAGCCTTTCAAGGAAGCCCAGAAGATCCTTCCTTCACCGATTTGGGAAGGTCATGAAAAGGAGATCGAGATGTACTGGCACGCCTGGAAGATAGCGGTAGGCAACATCCGTCAGCCTGAAGAAGGATCCGGATTCGTCTCTCCCTACCTCGACGTCGCTTATAACGGAAACATTTTCATGTGGGATGATTCCTTCATGATGATGTTTGCCCGCTATGGCTACCGTTTCTTCCCGTTCCAGAGGACTCTGGACAACTTCTATGCGAAGCAGCACCAGGACGGTTTCATCTGCCGTGAGATCCGCGCCGACGGCTCTGACTGTTTCGAACGCTACGATCCTACTTCTACCGGCCCTAACCTCCTTCCCTGGGCTGAACTGCTGTACTATAAGCAGTTCGGAGACATAGACAGGCTCCACAAGGTCTTTCCGGCACTGGTTGCCTATGCCCAGTGGTGGAAGCTCAACCGTACCTGGAAGGACGGAACCTATTGGTCCAGCGGTTGGGGGACCGGAATGGACAACATGCCGCGTGTACCGGAAGGTTACAACCAGATATTCTCCAACGGCCACATGACCTGGCTGGACACCAACCTGCAGCAATACCTGGTGAATGACTGCCTGATGCAGATAGGCTTCTACATCGAGCGCTGGCAGGAGATCGAGGAGATGGAGGACGAGATGAAATACCTCAAGTCCTGGATCAACGACAATATGTGGGATGAGGAAACAGGGTTCCTCTATGACGTCTATGGCGATGGCAGCCGCAATGCCACCAAGGGAATATCCGCTTTCTGGGCTCTCAAGACTGATGTGCTTGACAAGGACAGGTTGGACCGGCTGGTCGCTCATCTTTCTGATGAGAAAGAGTTCTCAAGGACTCACAGGGTTCCTTCACTCTCAGCCGACCACCCCAAATACAATCCCAAAGGGCGTTACTGGCAGGGTGGTATTTGGCCTGGAGCCAATTATATGGTAATCAGTGGTTTATGGGAGAGAGGATACCGCAAGGAAGCGATGGCCGTGGCCAATAACCATTTTGACAATGTCTTCAAGGTTTGGCAAGACACAGGCACTTTCTGGGAGTATTATTCCCCTGAGGAGACCGCTCCCGGCTTCATGGCCCGCAAGGACTTCGTCGGCTGGACCGGACTTCCGCCGATTGCCGTGTTCATTGAGTATATTCTCGGAATACAGTCCGACTTCAGTGAGGGAAAGGTGGAGTGGGATGTCCACCAGGCTGAGGCACATGGAATAGATCGGTATCCGTTTGGTCCGGAGGGAGTTGTTTCTCTCAAGGCCGCGGCTAGGAAATCCCTTTCCGACAAACCGTCTATCACTGTCACCACAAATGTCCCCTTTGACCTGACCGTAAACTGGGGAGATGGCCAGACCGCCACCGTCCATGTGGAGAAGAGCGGAAAGATAACACTTTAATACACCATATTTTATGAGAATAGCTATTGACCTGGGAGGCACGAATGTGAGGGTGGCCTCGGTTG
>CAMHFA010000076.1 GCA_946184255.1 uncultured Bacteroidales bacterium | reverse complement strand
GAAGACAAGCAGACTGTGAACCGGGCCCGAAGGGTACAGAGGTTCCTTTCACAGCCTTTCGCTGTTGCTGAACAGTTTACTGGTGTACCCGGTGTCATGGTGGACATCCAGGATACTGTTGACGGATTCAGGAGAATCCTGGATGGAGAGGTAGATTACCTTCCTGAACAGGCTTTCCTGAATGTAGGTACCTTGGACGATGCTATTAAGAAAGGCGAAGCAATCCTGGCGCAGGCTAAATGATAATCCTGGACATCATATCTCCCGAACGCACCCTTGTGCATGAATCGGTCCTCAGTGTCGAACTTCCTGGAACGCTGGGACGGTTCGAAGTACTGAAAGATCATGCTCCACTGATCTCTTCATTGGTTGAAGGGAACATAATGTACAAGATAGACGGGGAAAAGGATGGCAAAATCACTATTTCTTCCGGTTTCGTGGAAGTGTGCGACAACCATGTAACCGCTTGTGTAGAGCTATGAAATCCTGGAGGTTAATATTCATCTTTTTGTTGCTGCTGCCTTTCTGTGCGGCGGCGCAGGAAGCCCCGGACACCGAGGTTGACCTTGACATGGATGAATATCTCTACGGACATGTCCGTGATTCCTACGAATGGCACATAACAACTGTCAACGGCAAGCCTGTCAGCATTCCACTTCCGGTCATAGTCATAAGCGAGACCGGCAAAGGACTCTGCATTTTCTCCTCAAAGCATCTGGAAGAAGGTGAGTATCATGGATTTCAGATTGCCCGGTCCGGTAAGTACGAGAACAAGATAGTCGAAGCCGGCCCGGATGGATCAGAAATCCGTCCCTGGGATTTTTCCATCACCAAGAATGTTCTGGGACTTTTGATCAACAGCGCCCTGCTGCTCTTCATCGTGCTTGGTACAGCAAGATGGTACAGGAAGCATGATGCGACCGAGGAGGCTCCAAAGGGTGGTGTGGGAGTAATGGAGATGCTTGTGACAATGGTAGAGGACGACATCATCAAGGATTGTGTCGGAGAAGACTATCGGAAGTATTCCCCTTATCTCTTGACAGCATTCTTCTTCATATTCATTAACAACCTGATGGGAATTGTGCCCTTCTTCCCGGGTGGAGCGAATGTTACTGGCAACATTGCGGTGACTCTCGTTCTGGCGCTGTTTACCTTCTTTACAGTCAATATATTCGGAAACAAACACTACTGGAAGGATATCCTTTGGCCAGATGTTCCTACTTGGCTGAAGGTACCGGTCCCGCTGATGCCGGCTATTGAGATCATAGGCATGTTCACCAAGCCTTTCAGCCTCATGGTCAGGCTTTTCGCTAACATTCTCGCAGGACATTTCATGATTCTGGGAGTTGTGGCGGTCATCTTCCTTACGGCGAAGATGGGAGCAGCTGTCAATGGTGGACTGAGTGCTGTGGCTGTCATCCTCGGGGTTTTCATGGACTGCCTCGAGCTTCTGGTTGCGTTCATCCAGGCATATGTGTTCACAATGCTCTCGGCAGTCTTCATAGGACTGTCCAGACAAAAAGCAGAAACTGATTAATTTTTAATACAATAGCATTATGTTACCATTAGCTTTTTTACTTCAGGCAAGTATGTCTCTTGGTGTACTGGGCAAGGCGGTCGGAGCTGCTTTTGCAGCATTTGCCGCAGCCTTTGGTATAGGTAAGATCGGTCAGGCCTCCCTTGAGGCAGGAGCACGCCAACCTGAGCAGGCAGGTCACTACAGGATGACCGCCATCATCGTCAGCGCCCTTATCGAAGGAGCCTGCCTTTTTGCAATAGTAGTCTGTCTCATAGCAAAGTAAGATGTCACTCATCACTCCTGATTTCGGATTGCTCGTGTGGATGACGCTGATTTTCGGCATCGTCTTCTTCGTGCTTGCGAAGTGGGGATTTCCGATGATCATCGACTCGGTCCAGAAGAGGGCAGACAGGATAAACGATTCGATCAGGCAGGCCAGGGAGGCGGAGGAAAAGCTCCGCAATCTTGCTTCCGAGCAGGCCGCGATCGTTGAAGATGCCCGCAAGGAGCAGAGCAGGATCCTTAAGGAAGCTGCTAATGCCCGTGACAAGATGGTCGAGCAGGCCAAGGTTCAGGCACAGGATGAAGCATCCAAAATCCTTGAGCAGGCCCGTGTCCAGATCGCTGCCGAGAAAGAGAGTGCTCTCAGGGACATCCGGAAAGAAGTTGCACTACTTTCCGTCAATGTTGCCGAGAAGGTCCTTAGGAAGGAGCTTGACTCCGACAAGGAGCAGGACGGACTGGTGGGAAGGTTTATAGATGAATTGAGGTCATGAGCGAGGGAATCATCGCTTCACGTTACGCAAAAGCCCTTCTGAAACTGGTCGATGAGACCGGTAACGGAGAGGTTGTGGTGCGCCAGGTCCAGGAGCTTCAGGAAGCCATGGGCTCGGTCCCTGATTTACGTCGTGCAGTCGATGACAAGGAGACAGTCTCTCCCGAACAGAAGATAACCCTTTTTGAGACAGTCATAGCCGGGAAGGGTGAAACTCTGGCCCCTGAGATCATCAAGTTCATCAATCTCATGGCCAGGAACGGTCGCCTGAGTGATATTAGATTCATTTTTAACAGCTTCGTGTCACTCTATTACAAATCCCGCGATATTGTCCGTGGCAGGCTGGTATTTCCTGCTTCTGACTCGGTTTCGCTGGATTTGGAGGATAGGATCAGGACCATGATAGAATCCCGGACAGGAAAGAAACTCCTTCTCAAGACTGAAGTTGATGAGTCTTTAATAGGTGGCTTCCTTCTGGAAGTCGAGGACCAGTTGCTGGATGCATCGGTCTCCCATCAACTCGAATTGATCAAGCGGCAGTTCGTGGAACGTAACCGTAGAATAGTTTAGTTTTTTATGGCGCAGAACAATATCAAACCAAGTGAAGTTTCCCAGGTGCTCCTTCAACAGTTGAAGGACATCGATACCTCCCTTCATTTCGAAGAAATCGGCAAGGTGCTCCAGGTCAGCGATGGTGTTGCCAGGATGTATGGCCTGACAAATGCCGAAGCTGGGGAGTTGCTCGAATTCGAAAGCGGGGTGATGGGTGTCGTGATGAACCTGGAGCAGGACAATGTCGGAGCCGTCCTACTTGGACCTACCGATGAGGTGAAGGAAGGCATGACCGTACGCCGTACCGGGCGCATTGCTTCCATCAAGGTGGGAGAATCCATGCTGGGCCGTGTGGTGGATCCTCTGGGAACACCTCTGGACGGACTCGGCAACATCGAAGGAGAACTGGTGGAGATGCCTCTTGAGCGTAAGGCTCCGGGAGTAGTTTACCGTCAGCCAGTTACGGAGCCGTTGCAGACAGGACTCAAGGCAATTGATGCCATGATCCCTATCGGCCGTGGACAGAGGGAGCTCATAATCGGTGACCGCCAGACCGGAAAGACGGCGATAGCGATAGATACTATCATCAACCAGCGTTCGTTCTACCAGTCCGGGAAACCCGTTTACTGTATCTACGTTGCGGTTGGACAAAAAGGCTCCACGGTTGCCAACATAGTCGAGACCCTTCGCGCCAAAGGGGCTATGGACTATACGATCGTAGTTGCAGCCACTGCAGCCGATCCTGCTGCACTTCAGTATTTTGCTCCCTTTGCCGGGGCTGCCATCGGGGAATATTTCAGGGACACAGGACGGTCTGCCCTGGTCGTCTATGACGATCTATCCAAGCAGGCAGTTGCCTATCGTGAGGTTTCCCTGATCCTTCATCGTCCTTCAGGCCGTGAGGCTTATCCTGGAGACGTTTTCTATCTCCATTCCAGGCTTCTGGAGAGAGCGGCCAAGATAATCGACCAGCAGGAAGTGGCGGAACAGATGAACGATCTTCCGGATTCACTGAAAGGTAAGGTCAAGGCGGGTGGCTCTTTGACTGCTCTTCCTATAATTGAAACCCAGGCTGGAGATGTCTCAGCCTACATTCCTACCAATGTCATTTCAATTACCGACGGACAGATTTACCTGGAATCCGGCCTGTTCAACCAGGGACAGAGACCTGCTATCAATGTGGGTATTTCGGTCTCCAGGGTCGGTGGCTCGGCACAGGTGAAATCAATGAAGAAAGTTGCCGGAACACTTAAGATTGACCAGGCACAGTACAATGAGCTGGAGTCTTTCTCCAAGTTCTCTTCTGACTTGGACAAGGTGACGGCCATGGCTCTCGACAAGGGTCGAAAAAACAACAAACTGCTTGTCCAGGCACAGTATTCTCCGATGCCTGTAGGGGAGCAGGTCGCGATCCTTTACTGTGGCACCCACTCTTTGATGAGTGAGATTAAGACTGATCAAGTTCCTGAGTTCCAGACACTTTTCCTTGACCGGATGAGGGCGGCCCATCAGGATGTCCTTAATCTCTTGGGAGAGGGGAAGATCAATGAAGAAGTGACCAAGGTCCTTGAAGAAACCGCAGACGCAATAGTCAAAACCTTAGTAGCCTGATGGCTTCCCTGAAAGAAATAAAGGGTAGGATTGCTTCCGTCGGGAGCACGCTGAAGATCACTTCGGCGATGAAACTCGTTGCTTCCGCCAAACTTCGCAAGGCACAGCAGGCGATTGGGAACATGTTGCCGTACGAGAACCACCTCCATAGGATCCTGGTCGATCTTATGTCCACCACTCCTGTAACTGGATCGGAACTACTGGTTTCTCGGCCGGTCAAGAGGGTGGCAATAGTGGCTTTCTCGTCAAATTCTTCCCTTTGCGGGGCTTTCAATTCCAACGTTGTCCGGGAAACCTTATCTGTAATCAATGAATATCGTTCCGCGGGCCTGGATGACTCTGACATAAAGGTTTATCCGGTTGGACGGAAGGTCCAGGATGCTATGAGGAAGGTTGGCTTCCCTGGCGGGGCAGACTATTCCCGGATGGCTGAATCCCCTAATTATGGAGCAGCTGCCGCCCTGGCACAGGAACTTCTGAACGGCTTCACCGATGGTGTTTTCGACAAGATTGAACTCGTTTACAACCATTTCAAGTCCACCGCATCCCAGCCAACTACCAGGCAGGTCTTCCTGCCGCTGAATCTGGAAGAAGGGCAGATGGACCTCAATGCGGGGAAGCGCCCAGATGTAGTTGAGGAAGAAATACCAAGACCCAGGAATCCCGAAGACCTTATCGTCGAGCCCTCTCCGGCCGAACTGCTGGAGGTCCTTCTGCCCAAGGTTATCCGCTTGAGGATATTCACAACCCTTCTTGACAGCAATGCCGCAGAGCATGCTGCAAGGACCGTCGCTATGCAGACTGCGACGGACAACGGCAATGACCTCCTGGAGGAACTTACCTTGGAGTACAACAAGGGACGCCAGCAGAAGATCACTTCCGAGATTCTCGACATAGTCGGCGGATCGATGCAATGATCATGAAGAGACTGCTTGCTGCCTTTTTTCTAATGACCTTTCTGGGATGTTCCGGACAGACATCCGGGAAGGTCATTCTAGGTGATGAACGATTCGACCGATATGTTCCCGGCCTTGAAGGAAAGAAGGTCGCTGTGTTCAGCAACCAGAGTGGAATAGTCGGAGATGTGGTGAATGGCTCGGAGTTCGGGCCACATCTGGTGGATGTGCTACTGGATAAGGGAGTTGATATCCGCATTATCTTTTCTCCGGAGCATGGATTCAGGGGTACTGCGGATGCCGGAGAGAAGGTGGACAGTGGCTTGGACCCCCAGACGGGAGTTGAAGTTTTCTCCCTTTATGGAGGCGGGAAACGTATTCCGGACAAGGATGTTATGGATAGGTTCGACGTCCTTCTTATAGACATCCAGGATGTCGGTCTTAGATACTATACTTACTATATAACCATGCTTCACCTGATGGAAGCCTGTGC
>CAMHFA010000075.1 GCA_946184255.1 uncultured Bacteroidales bacterium | reverse complement strand
ATATGCCAGACCGGTGGGACCGCTCAGATTGCAGCAGGTCACAGGGAGTCCGTCAATGACCAAACCCCAACCGCTGTTTGTGACTTTCGGACCATTCAGCAGGTTCACGTAGCTGAAACCTTTCCCGTCAGGCCTCATGGCTCCCAGAAGGCCGTTGTAAACATATTTCTCAATGCAATCTACGGCAGCAGGATCACCCGTCAGGCGAAGATACTGGGAGCAGAACTTTATCCAGGTAACTCCGACGCAGGTTTCCATCATCCTCTTGACGTCGGGATTGGACTGCTCCGCAACTGTATTGCTCCATCCCTCGCCCATCAGTTTGGGCCAGTAAATATCCGAACCGCCATTGCCGATGATGCTTATCTCATTGTCTTTGACCTCCTCGAAGAAGTTCTTTATGCAACGGAGCCACCTAGGATCTCCTGTTGCACGGTAGTATTCGACCAGACCTTCCCAGATGGAAGTCATCTCGTAGGCCTTGGGATAGGGCGCTCCGACCTCATGCATGGGAACTCCGTCATAGACTTGATTGAATATGTTGCTCCCTTTGCATCCTCCAGATTCAACAATGTACGTAGCAAAGTCCAGATAATCTTTCTTGCCGGTGATGAAATAGAGCCTCATGAAAGGTTCGAGGATGGAAGAGGACTCAATGTTTGTCGAACTCCAACCCAGCTCTGTAATGCTCTTTTTCGGAGCTGGTCCAACCTGGTCCATTACGGAACGGGCCTCCTTCTCCATAGCTTCCAGCACCAGCGGATCCTTCTCAACATCGAGATAATACTGGCTAAGGCCAAGGAGGACATATTTCCTTTCCCAGATGTCTCCGTCATGCTCTCCGGGTTGGTCGGCAACAGGGGTGCAACTGATAGAACCGTTGTCTTTTGCAGTAGCCATCAAGGAATAAACCACCCCCTTCGTAAGGGCCTTAAGCTTTGGATCCCTGGTATAGCGCCATAACAGGGAATTGGTCCGGATGCTCTTTCCCGGCATCTCACCAAGGGCGAACTTGGACCTGCCTGAACGGAAAAACTCGATAACGTCATCATAGGGCATGACACCCTTCGCCCAGTTTTCCTGAACCCTGAGGATGTCATCGTCGAAATAGCCCTCCATCTTCACGTTTCCTCCCGGTAGAGGTTCGAAAACATCATCGACAACTGCATGTCCTTCCTGAGCCACCGCTGAAACGGCAAACAGGAATAAGAAAATAAAAGAAAGAATCTTTATTCTATTCATAGTACTCTTATTTAGAAACTTCCCCCCCCAATGAATCCGCGGAGCAGGGATGTCGGAGGAATCTCCTTGTCAGAGACAGGAACGAAATAATGGAGGAAATTCAACAACCTGTGGGCCTCGCAGTACTCTGGGCAGTTCTTGGGAACAGTTGCTAGTATCCTTTCGGCATGGGTCCTGAGGACGGCGAATTCGACCAGATAGGCAGAATTGAAGAGAACGTCAGCATCTTCCTGGAAAGGATATATCCATTTGACCTCTGAACGGCGGACATTGGGCCAGTTGGAGATTGTCTCCCTCGCAGTGAAGGCCCCTTTAAGGAAATCACGCACGATCCTCCTCAGGAGCCGGTTGTCGCTGGTGGGAATGCAATTGTGCGAATCGAGAGAGATCGAAGTGATCGTGTTTATGAATATCTTAAACTTCCAGCTCGCCGGGACCTTGTCGGTAAGCATAGGATTCAGGGCATGTATTCCCTCGATAAGAAGCACCGATCTCTCACCAAGTTTCAGCCTCTTACCGTTGAATTCCCTCAATCCGGTCACGAAATTGAACTCAGGCACCTCCACTTCCTCTCCATTAAGAAGTTTCAAGAGATCTTTCTGAAGGTAGTCATGGTCCACCGTATCGAAATTGTCAAAGTCAAAGGATCCGTCCGGGAGTTTTGGAGTGTCGAGGCGGTTGACGAAATAGTCATCGGTAGAATACGAAATCGGATGAAGTCCGCACGCTTTCAACTGAACGCTGAGCCTCTTGCAGAAAGTGCTCTTCCCACTGCTTGTCGGACCGGTTATAAGGACAAGCTTTACAGGATTCTCAGAATCGCAGTGACGTTTCTCGATCTCCTCTGCGATCTGCACGATCTTCTTTTCCTGAAGTGCCTCGGCTATCTGGATAAGGTCGGATGCGGTACCCTTGAGGATAGCTTCGTTGACATCTCCCACAGTGCCGAGCCCCATTATGTCGTTCCATCTGCGCGACTCGTCAAAAACCTCGAATGTCTTAGGTTGCTCCAGGAAGGGAGCAAGGTCTTCGGGATGATGGCGGTCGGGAACACGAAGCAAGATACCGCCACGGTAGAGACTGATGCTCCATGTCTTAAGATAACCGGCGCTGGGAGCCAGTTCCGCATAGTAATAGTCTGCCGTCCCACCGAGAGTATAATAACTGATATAGACTTCCCCGCACGTCTCCAGAAGCTTTACCTTGTCGGTATTCCCAAGATCGCCGAATTTCCTGATAGCTTCTTCCACTTGCACCTCGTGGCGCCTGAACACAAGGTCCTGGTCCACTACCTCCAGCATCCTTGCCCTGATAGAATCCACGTCGGCTTCCGACAGTACTGTACCGTCTCCTTTGTCCACCACGCAGTAATAGCCCTTTGAAATGGGACGTTTGATGACAAGGCTGCTTTCAGGGAAGAGATCCCTGACACCCTTGTACAGGAGGAAGCAGAGTGATCTGCAGTAAAGGTTCCGTCCGATGTAGGTACGGTAATCCAGGAATTCGACATCCAGGCTGTGATAGGCCTTGAACTTGAGTCCCTGAGCTACATTGTTGACCTTTGCTGCCAGTATGTCATATGGCTTTTCGAACTCGAATTCCTTGGCAATCTCACCGAGGGAGATTCCTTCCTGAAACTCCTTGGAAGTCCCCGTGTTCTTGCAGAAAATCTTGATCATGTACTAAAATGCATTTACAGTATGTAACAACTTAACGGCGTCTATTTTACTGCCAAACGGCGGTAGAGCCAGAGATAGGCTACCCCGACCGCCATCATGGCAACCGCACCTATCTGGCCTACATGGTCTCCCGCCATTCCCATAAGCGTCGGGAATATAGCCCCTCCGATGAAAGCCATAGCCATAAGGCTGGAAAAAGCGTTCCGCTTCCTGTCGTCAATCTTGAGGATAGTCTCCGAGAAAATCAAAGGATAGACATTGACCCCACCGAAGCCGACCAGGCATATTCCCGAGTAGAGAATGACCGGACCATTCCCGAAAGCCATCAGACAGAGTCCAGCCGTCATCAACAGCAGGCAGAACATGAGATAATTCTTCCTTGATACGAACCTCAGGATAAATGGCGTGCAAAAGCTGCTGACCGTCCTAGACAGGAAATAGGCGCTGGTAGCAAAGGCAGCCTTCTCCAAAGGCAAGCCGCAACGCTCCACAAGGATCTTTGGCGACGAGATATTCATCCCGACATTGACTCCCACATGGCAGAGTATGGCAATGAAGGTCAAAAGGACAAGGGATGTCTTCAATAGTGACAGGCAGTCCTTGAAACCATCTTTGACACCCTGGCTGCGATTATCCTCCATTGAAGGTTCCTGCACCTTGTTCACCCACAAGGAAACTATGGCAAGGCACCCCACCAGCATGAAGACAGGGAGAAGGATACGCCAGCCGAGAACTCCGGAAAACTTGAGGCCCCCCCAGGCGGCGATAACCGGGGCGATGAAGGAAGCGATAGCCTTAGTAAACTGTCCGAAGCTCATTACTCCGGCCAGGTCATTCCCCGGGACCATGGTTGAGACGAGGGGTTTTAGAGAAACTTGAAGGAAAACATGTCCTACTCCTAGCAGCATCATGGCTGCAAGGATCACGGGGAAAGAGTACCCGAACAAAGGCAATGCAAGGGCCATGATGCTCAGGAACATACTCCAGAGAACCATTTTCTTTCTTCCCAGACGGTTTGTCAGCAGGCCGGCGGGGACAGACAGTATCAGGAACCAGATAAAAACCATCGATGGCATCAGGCTCGCCTGGGTGTGGCTCTGCCCCATATCCTTCTGGACCATGTTGCTGACCACTCCGACTATGTCCACGAAACCCTCCGTGAAATAGCATAGAACCAGGGTAATCAGCATCCCCGGCGCCAATCCTGATCTTTTATCGGACATTGACTGGTTTTACTTTGTACCGTCCAGGATTCCCCTGAGATAGCCGATGGATTCAGCAACTCCGGGATGGGGGTTGTCACCGTTCTTCTCGAATTCAAGCGAGACGACACCCTTGTAACCGACTTTGCGAAGTGCCTTGATGATCGGTCTGTAATCAATGACTCCCCTACCCATCTCCCAGGTCTGGCCAGCCTTGGAAGGAGCAGTCTCATCCTTGATGTGGATGTCATAAATCCATTTGTGATACTTTTTCACTATCTGTGCGATGTCCTCACCGCTCCTCACAGAGTGGCCCATGTCAAGGCAGCAACCTACTCCGAGGGAAGGGTCCTTGACTAGTTCCATTATCTTGAATATGCTCGGGAATGCCGCACCGTCCGGTCCGTGGGTGTGGATAGCCACCCTGATTCCAGTCTCGGCGACCTTGCCGATCACATAATCGATAAGATCATAGTCAGGGACACCGATGAACATGTCGATCCCGTAGCGCTGGGTGTACGCGAATGCCCTGTCCACCTCTTCCTTGGAATGCATGTAGATCGGGCCAAGGATGTAACCATCCACCCCATAGCTTGCACACTTCTTCTTGAATGCGTCCATCTGCTCCTTCGTGGAATCAAGCGGGAGCCACCAGTCCTTGATGGAGAGATACTTTACGTCCATGCTCTGCAGCATGGAGAGCGTCTCATCTATGCTGAAATTGCGGTACGAATAACCTGCGACACCGATCTTCATGTCTTCAGAGCCATGAGGGCCGCTGATGATTTGAGCCCGGGCCGTTACAGCCGACGTAATCAAGAGAACCGCTGCCAGGAGCAGGGTAATGGATGATGTCTTTTTCATGATTCTATCTCGTTAATTGATTATTCAGTCTTCATCCCACAATTTACGATTTTTTTCTGATTAATTCATTATTTTTGTGTAAACCACACAATGACCCATGGCTGACGAAACTATTATCTTTTCGATGTGCGGAGTGGGGAAAACCCTCCCTAACAATAACAAGGTTATCCTCAAGGACATCTATCTTTCATTTTTCTACGGAGCAAAGATTGGAATCATTGGATTGAACGGTTCCGGAAAATCCACCCTCCTGAAGATCATCGCAGGAGTCGAACAGTCTTACAAGGGTGAGGTAGTCTGGTCGCCGGGTTATTCCGTTGGCTATCTCGAGCAGGAGCCCGTGATGGATCCGGACAAGACTGTACTGGAAGTTGTCCAGGAAGGGGTCCAGGAAGTCATGGATGTCCTCAACGAGTACAACGAGATATCAATGAAATTCATGGAGCCCATGGATGACGATCAGATGAACAGCCTGATCGAGAGGCAGGGAGAACTTTCAGAGAAGATAGACCATCTGGGAGGTTGGGACATAGATTCCAAACTGGAAAGGGCGATGGATGCCCTCAACTGTCCTCCATCGGATGCCCTGGTTTCAACCCTTTCAGGAGGTGAACGCAGGAGGGTAGCCCTATGCCGTCTGCTTCTTCAGCAACCGGACGTATTGCTTTTGGACGAGCCCACTAACCACCTGGATGCGGAGAGCATCCAATGGTTGGAGGCCCATCTGAGGCAGTACAAAGGTACGGTCATAGCTGTCACCCACGACCGTTACTTCCTCGACAATGTGGCAGGATGGATCCTTGAACTTGACCGCGGCGAGGGAATCCCCTGGAAGGGCAACTACAGTTCATGGCTGGACCAGAAGACCAAGCGTCTGGCACTTGAGGAAAAGCAGGAGAGCCGTCGCCGCAAGACCCTTGAGCACGAACTCGAATGGGTCAGGATGGCTCCCAAGGCCCGCCAGGCCAAGCAGAAGGCCCGTCTTGGTGCCTATGAGAAACTTGCCGCAGCGGACACCCG
>CAMHFA010000074.1 GCA_946184255.1 uncultured Bacteroidales bacterium | reverse complement strand
TAGCCATTGCCGGATGGTTCCGGTACAGGGCGGGTGAACGGACACCCCTGGATGTCGCCCCTGTGTCAAGAATCGCTGATTATTAATTTTTACATTATGATAGAGTTTGAAATGACCGGTCGCGTGGGCCGTGACCTCAGGCCTGACGATGTCAGGATCGTTGCCGCGAAAGAGATGAATCTAAGGGGCAATGCCGTGATCAACGTGATCGATCCCACTAAATCGTATCAGCCTACTTTTCCAAATGCAGCTGCCACCTGCGTCATTGCCCGCCGCTCGATCGACGCCCGGAACGATGTGGTTTACCGCTACAGGATCGAGGCCTACAACCACCGTTTTGAATCATATGTTCCTTATGAGGTGGCGGAGTACAGGGACGTTTCCGATGCGGAACCGGTCATCATCGTTGGCGCTGGTCCGGCTGGCCTTTTCGCCGCTCTCAAACTCCTTACCCTCGGTCTCAAGCCGGTTATCCTGGAAAGGGGAAAGAATGTCCATGACAGGAAGTTCGACATGGCCAAGTTGAGCCGTGAAGGTGTGGTGGACCCTGATTCAAACTACTGCTACGGAGAAGGTGGAGCAGGTGCTTTCTCTGATGGAAAACTTTTCACCCGTTCTTCAAAGAGGGGAGACATAAAGGAAGTGCTTCACCAGTTTGTCAATTTCGGAGCCAACCCCCAGATCCTGGTCGATGCCCATCCGCACATCGGGACCGACAGGCTTCCCAAGATTGTCGAGAACATCCGCCTCGCTATCGAAGAAAAGGGCGGGGAATATCATTTCGGCACCCGGGTTACTGACATAGTGCGAAAGAAAGACGGTACCATCGAGGTAAAGGCACTGGACAGCGAGCATCCAACCAAGACTACCGGGAAGCCGAAGGCGGTGAAATATTCAGCCAAGAAGGTCATACTTGCATCCGGACACTCCGCGAAGGACATTTATGAGATGCTCTCATCCAAGGACTGTACCCTGGAAGCCAAGGGATTTGCGATGGGGGTACGTGTGGAGCATCCGCAGTCGCTGATAAACGAATCACGTTACCATGGACGCTGGGAACCTGAATTCCCAGCTGCCGAATATTCCTTCACGGAACAGGTTGAAGGCAGGGGAGTCTTCTCTTTCTGCATGTGCCCTGGAGGAGTGCTCGTACCATCTGCTACCGAGCCTGGAACCATAGTCATGAACGGCATGTCAAACTCTGCTCGTAGCGGCAAGTTTGCAAATGCCGGTGTAGTAGTCCAGATCGATCCTGATGACATACCTGAAGAATATGCCTCAGCCGGTCCGCTCAAGGGACTTGAGTTCCAAAAGGCAGTGGAAAGGAAGATGTGGGAATATTCATCTGTCCGTTCCGGTAATCCAATGGCTGCCCCTGCCCAGAGGATGATTGACTTTTGTAATGGAGTCGTTTCTGAAGACCTTCCGGAATCTTCATATAAGCCCGGAGTGGTGAGCGGTCCCCTTCACGAACTCCTCCCTGAGTTCATTTCTTCCAGGTTGCAGAAAGCCTTCCCTGAAGTTAACAAGCATTCAATCAGGGGCTTCTTTACAAACGACGCCCTTCTTGTCGGAGTAGAATCCAGGACATCGTCTCCCGTGAGAGTTCCCCGTGATCCGGAGACTCTGGAGTCCATATCTTTCCCCGGACTTCTGCCTTGTGGCGAAGGAGCAGGCTATTCCGGAGGCATCGTATCTTCAGCCATCGATGGAATCAACTGTGCCCTTGCAGCTTTCCGTTCACTGTCATCATCGGTTCCTGAGCCCGCCGAATGGCCGGTGGTCCGAGAAGCAGACCAACCTGAGTAGCCATGGCGGACGACAAGCCCACGGTCCATGCCGGCTTTCCATCCCCGGCTCAGGACTACATGAATTCTTTCATAGACCTCAATAAGGAACTTGTCCGTCATCCTGCAGCCACTTTCTACGCCCGGGTAGTGGGAGATTCAATGGTCGATGCCGGTGTCGAGGAGGGCGATGTGCTCGTGGTTGATAAATCCCTTGAACCACAGGAAGGAGACATGGCTATCTGCTTTATAGACGGAGAGTTCGCCATCAAGTTCATTTCCTTCAAGGAGCCATCTGCCAAATCAGTCAAGGCGAAGAAGCAAGGGGTGTCTTACGACATCCTTGGGCACAGGAAGATGTGGCTGTTGCCGGCCAACGAGAAATATCCTCCAATTGAAGTCACCGAATCAAACGATTTCACAGTCTGGGGAGTCGTCACTTATATCATTAAGAAAGCTTGTACGCGCTTGTAGACTGCAACAACTTTTTCGTGTCATGCGAAAGGGCCTTCCAGCCTGAGCTGGAGGGGCGTCCCGTAGTGGTCCTTTCCAACAACGATGGTTGTGTTGTGGCCAGGAGCAACGAAAGCAAGGCTCTGGGGGTACCGATGGGAACCCCTTATTTCAAGGTAAAATACCTCGTTGACAAAGGTAAACTTGTTGTACGTTCTTCGAATTATACCCTCTATGGAGATCTCTCGGCAAGGGTGATGTCCCTGCTGGCCGAAGTGGCTCCGAAACTGGAAGTCTATTCCATCGACGAAGCGTTCATGAATATGGACGGGGTCCGGAAGGAAGACCTAACAGGAATATGTCGGGACCTGATCAGGAAGATAAGGCGGTGGACAGGGATTCCGGTCAGTATTGGAATCGCCGAGACCAAGACACTTGGGAAGGTGGCTAATCATTTCGCCAAGAAGTACAAGGGGTATAAGGGAGTATGCATGATTGATACCCCGGAGAAGATGAAAAAGGCCCTTTCCCTTACTCCGATCGGTGATGTTTGGGGAATAGGATGGAGGGGTGCTCCAAAGCTGGAGGCGGCCGGGGTAAAGAATGCACTGGACTTTGTCTCCAGGCCTTCGGAATGGGTGCGGGAACGTATGGGCATCATGGGAGTACGGACCTGGTCCGAGCTTCAGGGGATCAGGATGGTGGAAGATGAAAAGGATGAGAAGCGGAAGTCAATTTGCACTTCCAGATCCTTTGCGAACATGATAACGGAGTTCGACGCACTTGCCCAGAGGGTTTCCGACTTCGCCGGCAAATGTGCCGAGAAACTGCGGAAGGATGGTACTGCCGCCGGGACAGTGGGAGTATTTATCCACACCAACCGTTTCCGCGAGGACCTGGCCCAGTATTATCCCAACGCCTGTGTGAAACTGGATGTTCCGGCAAACAGTACTCCCGAGATAGTCGGGGCCGCACTCCGTGCAATGAAAATGGTCTTCAGGCATGGATTCGAGTACAAAAGGGCTGGTGTGATAGTGACAGACATAGTGGATGCCTGTTCCATCCAGCAGACCCTTTTCGATTTCGATTCCGATGCAAGGGAGCGTGACGACAGGATCTCAAGGGTAATGGACATGGTCAATACTTCAGGCAAGAATGTACTTCACCTCGGCACCCAGCGCCCAGGACATTATGCCGATGGGATCCGCCGTGAATTCTGCTCCGGGCTCTACACCACTTCCTGGGATGAATTGATCGAAGTTCGGTAGTTTTTGGTATATTTGTTATCATGAGGAATATAGTCGCTATTATCTGCTGCCTGGCAGTGGCCTCGGCCATTGTTTCCTGTGGGCAATCATTTGAAGTTTACGACCTTACATGCGAGGGATTGGACCAGCCCCTGGGGATTGATTCACTAACTCCCCATTTCAGTTGGAAGATCCGTTCCCGGAATCCAATGGAGCAGGTCGCGTATGAAATCCAGGTTGCTTCAACGGAGAACGGCCTGAAATCCGGTAATGCCGGATTATGGTCTACCGGGAAGGTAGATTCTCCGGACCAGGTAATGATACCATATTCAGGGAAGGCTCTTGTCTCACGTCAACAATGCTGGTGGAGGGTCAGGGTCTGGAAATCTGAAGCGGAAGCAAGCAAGTGGAGTTCTCCACAACGTTTCGGAATCGGTGTCATTGGTGACGATGCCTTGAAGGGTGATTATATAGGATCTGTCCCCGGTGAATTAAAGTCCGCCATCCTCAGAAAAACCTTTACCTTGGACAAATTGCCTCAGACAGCTGTTCTTCATGTCAATTCGCTGGGCTATCATGAGGCTTACATAAATGGTCGTCCTGTTTCGGAAGCTGTTTTGGCGCCAGCGGTATCGCAACTTGACAAAAGGTCCCTTATCACGACTTATGATGTGACTGAGCTGCTTAAAAAAGGCGGGAATGAGATTGTGATCTGGACCGGATCCGGCTGGTACAAAGTTTTTCATCCGGCGTATGAAGGTGCCCTGGTGAAGGCTGAGCTGGATGAGGTTTCCCAGAGCGGGTCGGAGATGCTTCTTGCCACTGATTCTACATGGGAAGGGACCTGGAGCGGTTACAGTGATCTTACCGATTGGCGTCATGGCGGATTCGGCGGAGAATCTATCGATGCTTCGGTTGCTCCCAAGGCTATGGACAAGAAAACACTTGACGGGATGAATTGGTCTCCTGTGGATGTAGTTGCCGTAAATGACGTTGAGGCTACGCCACAGATGTGCGAGCCGTGCGAGGTTCAGGAAGTCCTTCCTGCCCTGACAGTCAGGCCTAATGGCGAGAACAGCTGGGTCGTGGATTTCGGACGGATTGTCAACGGTATGCTGGACATTAAACTGCCGCAGCTTCCCAAGGGACATGTCTCCACAGCTTCTTTTGCGGATTATCAGGAAATGGATGGTACATTCAAGCCTGTCAGCAGGAATAGGTACATTTCTTCCGGAGCATCGGAAGGGGACCGTTTCCAGAATAAGTTCAACCACCATGTATTCAGGTATGTGATCCTGGACAGCATCCCAGTGGCACCAAGTCCAGAAGATGTCAAGGCGATGAGGATGCGTACGGATTTCAAGTCTTCTTCTACCTTCAAGTCCTCGGATGAGGAAATGAACAAGATCCATGACATGATTAAATACACCATGGAAAACCTTGCCTTTGATGGTTACATGGTGGACTGTGCCAATATAGAAAGGTTGGGATACGGAGGAGACGGAAATGCGTCAACGCTGTCATTGCAGATTATGTTCGATGTTTCGCCGTTGTACGTCAACTGGCTTCAGGCATGGAATGATGTTATCCGGGAAGATGGCGGTCTTCCTCACACTGCTCCGACCCCATGGAGAGCGGGTGGCGGCCCTTACTGGTGCGGATTCATCGTCCAGGCACCATGGCGTACCTGGATGAGTTACGGGGATCCACGACTCCTTGAACGTTGTTACCCTACCATGAAGCATTGGCTTGAATATGTGGATGCCTACACTGTTGACGGCCTTTTGAAGAGATGGCCCGACAATGAGTACCGGAACTGGTACCTTGGAGACTGGGCCTCACCCGAGGGAGTGGATGTGACCGACCCCATGTCAGTAGATCTTGTCAACAACTGCTCACTCTGTCAGGTTTACAAAGAACTTGGGAGAATCGCAGGACTTGTAGGACACCCTGAAGATGAGGCTGCTTACAAGGCGAGGTATGAAGCCCTTGCCGCACGTATCAATGAGGCACTGTTCGATCCGGAAGAAAACATCTACGGTAGCGGTTCCCAGATTGATATGGTCTATCCGTTGCTTGTGGGCATCGTTCCCGATGGAAAGGTTAAACAGGTAAGGGACAAGCTTTTCGATAGGACTGCGACTGTCTATGACGGTCATCTCAAGACCGGTCTGGTCGGAATACCTGTCATAACAGAATGGGCAACCCTGGCGGGGGAGTGCGATTGGTTGTATGGAATGCTCAAGCAGCACAGTTATCCTGGCTACCTCTACATGATCGATAACGGTGCTACCGGTACATGGGAGCATTGGGATGCTGCCAGAAGCCGCCTTCACAATTGCTTCAATGGAGTGGGGAGCTGGTTCTACCAGGCTCTTGGCGGGATTATTCCCGATGAGCCCGGTTACAGGCATATCAAGCTGAATCCACAGATCCCCGAAGGGTTGGAGAAGGTTTCTGTCACCCAGGAAACGCCCTATGGTACCATTACTGTGTGCCGCGAGGGTCGCAACCTGCATTTTGAACTGCCGGTCGGAATAAGCGCAACTGTCAAGGGTAAAGAATACCCCTGCGGCAGTTACGACATCGAACTATAACAGGATAGTTCTATCCTTTGTCTTGATTC
>CAMHFA010000073.1 GCA_946184255.1 uncultured Bacteroidales bacterium | reverse complement strand
ACAACATCAAGCAGAACCGCTACATCATGAAGGACAAGATCAAGGCCCTGTACGGACGCAGCCTCGCGAGCCAGTACATCAAGGACCTCGAGAGCCATGTCCTTTACAAGCATGACGAAAGCGGTACTCCCGGCTACCCTTACTGCGTGGCCATCACGATGTATCCCTTCCTCATCGACGGTTTGAGGAACCTTGGCGGAGTGTCAATCGCCCCGACCGACCTCAAATCATTCTGCGGCGAGTTTATCAACCTCGTCTATTCCATCTCTTCCCAGTTCATGGGAGCTGTCGCCACCCCAGAATTCCTCATGTACCTCGACTACTTCATCAGGAAGGACTATGGTGACGACTACATCGACCATCTCGAGGATGTCGTAGAGATGAATGTCAAGAAGAGAACGCTTGTCAAGGTCATCGACAACTATTTCCAGCAGGTCGTGCATTCCATGAACATGCCTGCCGGAAACAGGGGCTACCAGACAGTGTTCTGGAACATCAGCTACTTCGATGAGCCTTATTTCAGGGGTGTATTCGGAGACTTCCGTTTCCCGGACGGAAGCGCTCCCAGGTGGGATACCCTCTCATGGCTGCAGAAGCATTTCATGAACTGGTTCAACCAGGAAAGGAACCACTACATCCTGACTTTCCCCGTTGAGACCATGGCCCTTCTTACCGATGGTGCCGATGACTTCGCAGATCCTGACTATGCCGACTTTACCGCAGAGATGTGGTCAAAGGGACACAGCTTCTTCTGCTACCTTTCCGACAGCCCGGACAGCCTCGCAAGCTGCTGCCGCCTGCGCAATTCCCTGACTGACCTCGACAAGAGCGATTCCTCTCACAACCACACCACCCATCAGTACTCTATGGGAACGGCTTCGGTTTCGACAGGTTCCAAGTCAGTCATGACCATCAACCTCAACCGCCTTATCCAGCTTGCCACCAGGCGTTATTTCCTTGAGAAGAAGGGAATAATGATCGATGGCGGAAAGGCTCTCCAGAGGGGTGATTATGACAAGAACCAGCTGTACGACTACATCCGTGCAGCCGTGACTGAGGAGACCGAGAGGGTCCACAAGTATCAGGTCGCTTTCAACGAGATCATCAAGGACTTCCTTAAGGCTCGCATGCTGGATGTGTACCAGGCCGGTTTCATCGACATGAAGCGTCAGTACCTCACCGTCGGTGTCAATGGCCTGACCGATGCCGCCGAATTCCTTGGACTGACCATCAGCCCCAACCCTGAGTACAATGAGTTCGTGGACACCATCCTCGAGACCATCAACAGGGCCAACAGGAAGGACAAGACTGCCGATGCGATGTTCAACACCGAATTCGTTCCCGGTGAGAACCTTTCCGGAAAGAATTACAGGTGGGACCAGAAGGACGGCTTCTACGTGTCTCCCAAGCACAACATGTACAGCTCGTATTTCTACAATCCTGAGGATGACACCCTCTCGATGATCGACAAGTTCAAGCTCCATGGCAACGACTATGTCAAGCATCTCGACGGTGGTTCAGCTCTTCACATGAACGTAGCCGAGCATCTGTCCAAGGACCAGTACAGGCAGCTTTTGAAGACCGCCGCTCACTACGGCACCAACTACTTTACCTTCAACTGCCGCAACACCGTCTGCAACGACTGCGGTTACATCAGCAAGGATACCCTGGAGGTCTGCCCCAAGTGCGGCAGCCACAATCTCGACTACCTTACCCGCGTCATCGGTTATCTGAAGAGGGTCTCTTCATTCAGTGAGATGCGTCAGATCGAGGCCGAGCACCGCTTCTACATCCATGAAGGCTCACGCGAGACTGTGAAGGCATCGGCTCCAGTCTATGTCGAGAAGACTAGGATATGATTAAATACGTTCCCGAGATGACCTCCGTGGTCATCGAGGAGATACCTGACAGAGTTACCTTGGCGGTTGACATAAGCAACTGCCAAGGTAATTGCGTTGGGTGCCATTCTCCTTTCCTTAAGGAGGATGTCGGAGAGGAACTTACCACCGATGTCATCGACAAGCTGGTCGCTGACAATTTCGGAGTTGATTGCTTCCTTTTCCTGGGTGAGGGGAATGATCCGGAGACCCTGATCGCCCTTGCCGACCATGTCCGTTCCATAGGCCTGGCTCCGGCGTTGTATTCAGGACGCCGTGATGTCGAGAGGGCTTTTTATATGACCTTTGACTATGTCAAGATCGGGCCATATCTCGAGCATTTCGGCCCCCTCAATTCTCCCACTACCAACCAGCGTCTTTACAAGGTCACACACGACACTTCTTCCAAGCCGGACTACCGTCTGACCGACATCACCTCCCGCTTCTGGCACCGGGGCATCGACCCGAATGCCAAATAGTTTAACGCACCGCAGCACAAAAAAAGACAGCTGGAATTTTCCAGCTGTCTTTTTAGTCTGGTCGGGATGATCCGACTCGAACGGACGACCCCTACGTCCCGAACGTAGTGCGCTAGCCAACTGCGCTACATCCCGATTGCTCCTTAGCTGAGCTTGTTGATGTAGACTGCGATGCCGCTCTTGAGGTTGGAAGCCTTGTTCTTGTGGATAACACCGATCTTAGCAAGCTTGTCGATCATTGCATAGACCTTCGGTGCGCCTTCCTCGGCAGCCTTCTTGTCAGTTGAGTTCCTTATTGCGCGGATCGCGTTCCGCGTCGACTTTGCATAATACTTGTTATGCAATCTGCGCCTCTCGCTCTGGCGATTGGCTTTTTTTGCTGATGCGTGATTTGCCATCGTTTCTATTTTTTAATATTTTGGTAGTGGGTAGGAGAATCGAACTCCTATTGCGGGAATGAAAATCCCGAGTACTAACCGTTATACGAACCCACCAAATAGCCTAATAGGCGCTATTCGCCAAATTGGGATGCAAATATAGAGATTATTTTTGAGCCGTCAAAATAATTTTGGCCTTCTTCCCAACTAATTTTCACTAGTTTCATCCTTACTCCATTCAAAGGAGTAGAGCAGGGACTCCGTCTGGCGCATGTACTGCCGTTTGTCATACTTTGCGGCATAGACCCAGGCCTCCAGCACAATAATGTCCTTTCCATCCTTGCTGTAGAAGGAATGGGAGACGAAGGGGCCACCCATGAAATCGTTGTAAACTTCCCAGAGTCCCCTGGTCTCGGCGAAATCCAGGTCATGGTAACGCAGGAACTTCACCCCGGGGGTAATGTACTGGCTGGTGATCATGTAGGTGTTGTCAAACATACCGGGGACATAGTTCTTGAGGAAGGCGTCACGATGCGCGATGATGTTCTCCTCCGTGAAAGGATCCTCTTCAGTTACCGGGTACTTGTAAATGAACACACCCTGGGTGGTGTACTGTTTCTCGTCGGCGATCCAGATGAAGTCATCCGTCTTTTTCTTCAGATTGTAACCCATGGGGAAATGGACCTTTCCGCCGATCATCTCCTCGACAACCAGGGAAAGCGGAGTCTCCTCATAGAGAAGGGTATTGGTTATGACACGGTTTCTCTCTGCCTGTTCGATTGCTCCGGCGACGTTCTCGCCATTCTTCTGTAGAACGACTATTGCCGAATCAGGGCAGCTCGCATTGAGCTGGATTACACACTGCGGCTTTGCCCAGACGTCAGTACGATAGACGACGCCCTGCTTCTGGACGGTGGTGTCGATATTGAATATGACTATGTTCCTGTGGTACTTGAACATGTCGGTGAAAGAGCCGGGAGCTAGGTTGACCAGCGAATAAAGTGGCTCCCTCTGGGGCAGGAACTCGCAATCCCTCGCAAGGATTCCACGGACTTCGTTTCCAAGGTTTCCCTCCCAGGAATCCCGGTCGATGACCACAATCACCTCTCCTGCCTTACCGCTGACGTTAGGCAGGAGAGCTCTGCTGCTGGATTTGCATGAAAAAGCGGCAACGACCATCACGGCCATTGCCGCTAACTTGAATAAAGTTTTCATAACACACGAAATTGGTAATGCAAAGTTACAATCAGTCCTACCATATTTCCAAAAATTAAAAATCTCGCAACACTAGGGAAGTGCGTTGATAATCAGCCTATTAAGAATATACAATCTCTCGCGGCGATTAGAGACCCGTTCTGGAAGGAACATTGATGTTCACGACCATGCCCTTTGGCACTTGAAGATAGAGTGCAGGAGCATGTAGCAATTTGATATGCGTTTTGCCGCCGGATGATTTTTATTTTTTCTACTTTTGCATATGACTTACCGCATCCTGATAACACTGGCGATATCTTTTCTTGCATTCTCCTGTGTACCGGAGAAGGGACGGGAGTTCTTCCCCATAGGTAAAGTATTGGAATGTTTTACCGTATTCTGAAATACTGATTATCTTCGACAACACTCCCTCTGCTTCAATATTATAGTATCCTGTTTAGCATGTAGCATATAGAATGTGTCCCATCTGTAAACTTGAACTGCATTGCCGGGTGGCAGCGCTGCTTGTTTGCATAATGACATACATGCATGCCGGCCAAACAGCCGCATGCTGTCGCGGTTTCTAAGGGTTTGCGAATGGGGTGCTCGTGCTCCAGTGGCCGAAATGAGCCTTTGGCGCACGCATAGTTGCCAGAGAAAGGCGTATAATTGGTCGGTATGTGCGCCTTATAGGCGGTATCTTGGTTATCTGCCAGAGATGTGAATACTTAACTTGTTGTTAGTCCGGCGGGATGCGTCTTCGGCGATTTTGGCCTTCATGCAAAAATGCTGTTGAGGTCGTCGCGGAGACCCTTGAATCCTGCGCTCAGTCTATTGGCTTGGGCTTTGCGCGGTTTGGTGCCGTGCATATAGGACCAGAGTTGTTTCTGATTGATTCCGGAGATCCTTTCCATTCCGGATAGGGTCAGGATTCCGCTTCCTACATAGTATTTCAGCAAACTCAGAGGATCAACTGAATATGCGAGTTCATATTCAGAATCAAGAAAAGCCGGATACTTGAATCCTTCCTTGACTGCCGTCTCCTTGTAGAATGTCATTTGTGTTTTCATGTCTTGAATGGCATCTCCGATAGTATCACCTGCTCCGGAAAAGATCTCATCCTTGCAATAAACCGAGTAGGTGCCATCTTTCGCTCTTTCAATTATTGCGTGTATTGTTTTCATGATTCTTAGTCCTTATTTCAATTTCATTTCTTTCCGCATTTTTGCCTCCAGGCCCTTGCCAATCTCTTTGCCTTTATGGTAGGGAACGGGGTATGTCTTTTTCCCTTTCTTATAAATGACATGGCTTGTTCCCATTTGCCGCAGTTTGACCCATCCATTAAGTCGGACCAGTTTATGGAACTCGTCGAATTTCATAGTTGTAGCAGTTTAGTTCTGCTAATATAGTAAATTTTCTATTAATAGTTATTATATATTAGTAGAAATATTACCGCTCTTTCGCGGTGTATCCCGTTTCTTGGCCCCATCTCAAAGGCCCGGGCACCGAACCATCAAAAATGTGCCCGAAAGCCTTCTAACAAAGCTTCCGGGCACCAAACTGTCCGAAATGTGTCCGAATGCTAATGAGAGCCAATGAGGGCTAATTAAGCCAATCGGACTACACTGTGAATTGCCTGAACAGCCCTACTGCATATCCCTCAGCAGAACCTTGATCTCAGGCAGTCGGGAAGGAAGCTCAGACAAGTCGGTCTGGCTGAAGTGGTAGGGGATCAGGACCTTGGGGGCGATGATTCTGGCTGAGGTCACACACTGGTCAACTGTCATGGTGTAGGGTTGGTTGACCGGGAGGAAGGCGACGTCTATGTCTTCCAGTTCGGCCATCTCGGGTATGAACTCGGTATCTCCTGCGACATATACCCTGAATCCGTCGAAGAACAGGACATATCCGTTGCCGTTGCCCTTCGGATGAAAGTTCTCGCGTCCCTTGGTTGTGTTGTAAGCGGGTACTGCGAAGATGATTACACGTCCGGGGAGATTTCCGATATCTCCGTTTTCCATAACGTCACCGTGGCCGATCTTGTCCCAGCTCTTATGGTTCATGACAAGCCTGGTGTTGTCGTTTGACAGCATGTTGATGGCAATCTTATCCAGGTGGTCTCCGTGCTCGTGGGTGATCAGGATGGCGTCCGCCTTGGGGAATTCAGCACCATAGTCCGTTTGTTTCCCATGCTCCGTGACGGGATCGACATGGATCCATTTCCCTTTGAAGGAGAA
>CAMHFA010000072.1 GCA_946184255.1 uncultured Bacteroidales bacterium | reverse complement strand
GAGAATACTTTTTTCTTCATTGCTGACGAGGACCTCGACATCTATCCTTACGGATTCGGACTAGAACCTGTCTCCCTGAAGACCCACGAAGAGACTCCTGTTGAAACTGTCGAGGAAGCTCCCGTTGAGACCCATAAGGGAAAGCCTGCCGAGACAATTCCCGTCGTGCCAAAAGAGGAAACTGCTGTTGCAACGGTCCCCTCCAAAGATGATCCAAAAGCCTCCGAAGAAACCGAACCTGTCAATGAGGAACAGCCTAAGATGAGATGGAACTATTTTGCCATCATCCTGTTTGTGGTAGGAATCCTTCTGCTTTTATTGATTGTTTTTACGGTGGTGGCCAGATTGAACCCCGGGATATTCGACTCGATCCTATATTCTCCTGAGGAATTGCAGATAATCAATTATCCTCTGTCATGACCATAGCCTGATATCCACTGTCCTATGTTTGAACTCATTTATCCCTACGATCCGGCTCCTGTACTTCCTCTCCCTACCGCTGATAATCCGGGTATCCATTCCCGACCCGGTGCCGAGATGGTTCCAATCGTTGAGGAAAATGGATTGGTGATTGGCCAGGCTGCCCGGATGGATGTACATGGAGGAACGAGACTGCTCCACCCGGTGATCCATCTTCACATCCTCAACAGGGAAGGAGAACTGTTCATTCAGAGGCGTTCATACCATAAGCGCACTTTCCCTGGAAAGTGGGACACTGCGGTCGGCGGCCACATTGATTATGGCGAACTTTTGGAGACAGCCCTCTTCAGGGAAGCAGCAGAAGAACTGGGCTTCTGTGGTTTCAATCCGATCTACCTGAAGACCTATCTTTGGGAGTCCCCCAGGGAGAGGGAACTTATCAACGTTTTTGCCGCCGTGGGTAATTTCAGCCTGGATCCTCATAACGATGAAGTTCTTGAAGGACGCTATTGGAGTATGGATGAGATAGAAGCGTCCATCGGGAAGGGAGTCTTCACACCCAATTTCGAGCAGGAATTTACCGCTATCAAGGACACTTTGCTATCTCTGTTATGACGGAAAGGGAGATCGAGAAATTCGTGGGTGACCAGCTTTCTGTCTGGCCGCTTGCTTCAGAGAATTACCGTGACCTCAAGAAAGCCCGGACAAAGATCCTCAATGTTGGCGGGCTTGATGTCAAGGTCCAGTTGAACCCCTGCCGTAAGATTTCTTCCGATGCAGCCCTCGACCCTGTTTCAATTGCATCCAGGCCATGTTTCCTATGTCCTGAGAACCGTCCCGCTGAGCAATACCATATCGAATTCGAAGGCCGGAAAGGAAGGAAGTACCGTATTACCCTCAATCCATTCCCCATTTTCCCGCGTCATCTGGTAATCTCCAGTTCCAAGCACACCCCGCAGTCTATCTGGCATCGTTTCCAGGACATGCTTGACTTCCCGCGCAGTTGCAGGAACTATCTTTGTTTCTACAACGGTCCCCAAAGCGGAGCTTCCGCTCCTGACCATATGCATTTCCAGGCATGCCCGAAAGATCAGATGCCTCTGGCTGTCCATGTGGACGGTATCCTTGGAACAGAGGCCCAGGCAGGGCTCGACTATCTGGGAAGCGTGAAAGAGGCCCGCTTATATCACCTGACTTCGTACACAAGGGGAGTTTTCGTACTTCATGCCACCACTCCTAAGTCTTTGACAAAGTTGTTCTACAGGCTTCTGGATTGTGCCCCGGTAAAGGAAGGGGACACTGAACCGAGGATCAATATCTTGGCATGGTACTCAGACGGTGAGTACAGGGCTGTAGTCATATTCAGGGAAAAGCACAGACCTCATAATTATTATTCTGATGGCTTTGACCACCTCGCCATGAGTCCCGGATGCGCGGACATGGGTGGCGTTTTCATCACTACGAGGGAGGAAGATTTCGAAAAGCTGGATTCTTCCATGCTTGGAGGAGTAGTGAGCGAAGTCAGCATTTCCAAGGAAGATGAAGAAGGAATTATATGGCGTCTGGTACGGACCCAGGAGAAACTGGAGGTGGGCATAATGTCCGGGCCAGAAATCGAGTTCGAGATCATCTCCGACGGCGCAGGTCCCCAGAGGGTTTCCTTCAAGGACGGGAGGATATCCTACAACGGAGTCCTCTACGATGAACTGTACTTCGAGGCTGTGACTGAGTCAACTATGTTTGCGGAACCGTCATTCATCCTTTTCGGGGTGACTATAGGGGTCGGTTTCCATTGGGAAAGGAAGGTTGACCAGAAGTTTGCCGGGACCTTGAAATTCATCGCTGCCGAGGGCAAGGTCTGGGCAGTGAACATTATCGGGGTTGAGGACTATCTTCTCAGCGTTATCTCTTCGGAGATGAAAGCTTCTGCCGGACTGGAGTTCCTGAAGGCCCATGCGGTCATCTCCCGCTCGTGGGTACTGTCAATGATATCCAGGCGTGGAGGTTCACGCGAAAAGAAGGAAGAAGAACTCTCCATGGTCGGCAATGAATATATCAAATGGTTCGACCATGAGGACCACGAATTCTTCGATGTCTGCGCTGACGACCACTGCCAGCGTTATCAGGGCCTCTCTATGGCTGTCGGGGACAATGTACGTAAAGCCATAGACCAGACCTGGGGCCTTGTTCTCCAGTACGGAGGAGAAATCTGTGATGCGCGTTTCTCGAAGTGTTGCGGAGGACGAATGGAACTCTTCAGTACATGCTGGGAAGACAAGAATCTTCCCTACCTTAAGTCCCTTCCTGACACTCCTTCCTGGTCGGAAGATGGAGATCCTTTCTGCAACACCACAGACGAGACCATCCTTTCCCAGGTCCTTAATGACTATGACCTTGAGACCAAGGATTTCTACAGGTGGAAGGAAGAATACACCAGGGAAGGACTCTCGGATCTTGTTCGCAGACGCTCCGGGATAGATTTCGGCACGATTGATGATTTGAAACCCATCGAGAGGGGACCTTCCGGAAGGATCAAGAGGCTCCTGATAGAGGGTAGCAAGGGACGGATGATTGTGGGGAAGGAATTGATAATCAGGAAGTGGCTCTCAGAATCCCATCTCAAGAGCTCAGCATTTGAGGTCTCTATAGAAGGGGATAGGTTCATTCTGAGAGGGTCCGGATGGGGTCATGGAGTGGGGTTATGCCAGATTGGGGCAGCCGTAATGGGAGCAAAGGGGTATTCCTTCAAAGAAATATTAAAACACTATTACCCCGGCTCCGAATTGGGACCATTGAATAAACGAGACACTGATGAAAGATAAAAAGTCACCCTGGTACTGGATCCCAACGGTCTATGCGGCCGAGGGACTTCCCAATATCATAGTTACCGGTGTATCCGTGGTCATACTCCTACAGATGGGTATGACGAACACCCAGATAGCGCTCTACACCAGCTGGCTCCAGCTTCCATGGATAGTGAAGCCTCTTTGGAGCCCTTTCGTCGATATATTCAAGACAAAGAGATGGTGGGTGATAGCAATGCAGATGCTTCTGGGAGCTGCCTTTGCCGGGGTTGCCTTCACCATCGGGACTTCCAGCTGGTTCCAATTCATCATGTTCTTCCTCTTCCTGATGGGCTTCTCAAGTGCTACCCACGACATAGCCGCTGACGGTTATTACATGATCGAACTGGATCCGCATCAGCAATCTTTCTTCGTTGGGATCCGCAATACCGTATATCGTCTTGCCGTTATCTTTGGAAACGGTGTGCTGGTTCCTGTGGCCGGTCTCATCCAGAAGGCATCCGGGGGGAGAGTCGCATTTTCGTGGAGCCTCGTTTTCTTCGGTCTTGCAGGATTGTTCCTGGCGATGGCCCTGTATCACAAGTTTTATCTTCCGAAGAGTGAGGGCGACCAGCCAAGGTCCCTGTCCGCAAGTGAGACAATGCGTACCCTGGGTCGTACTTTCTCAAGCTATTTCACCAAATTCCCCTTAAAGGAAACGATTGTCGCTTTGTTGTTCCTCCTGCTTTTCCGTTTCCCGGAGGCTCTCCTCACAAAGATGAGTCCCACTTTCCTTCTCAGACCGGCATCTGAGGGTGGGCTTGGGCTCAGTGCCGAGCAATACGGACTTGCCTACGGAACTATCGGGGTAATAGGCTTGATGCTGGGAGGTATAGCCGGAGGAATCCTGGCCAGCCGGGACGGAGTGAAGAAATGGCTATGGCCCATGGTGCTTGCACTCACACTCCCTGACCTGGTGTACGTCTACCTGAGCTCAGGGCATGAGGCGGGGATGGGAGTCATCACTGCATGCATATTCGTGGAACAGTTCGGTTACGGTTTCGGGTTCACTGCCTTGACCTTGTTCATGCTCTATTTCAGTGCCGGCGAGTTCAAGACATCCCATTATTCCATCTGCACCGGTATTACCTATCTTGGGCTGATGCTTCCGGGAATGGTCTCCGGTTACCTTGCCGACAAGGTGGGTTATCACAGTTTCTTCCTTCTGGTGATGGTCTTCTGCCTGGTGACCTTCGCCGTGACTGCCCTTATCAAGATTGACCCTTCATTCGGAAAGGCCTCCGGCAATAAAGACGAAAAAGATGAATAGAAAATCCCTTTGGCTGGTTGCTGTGTCCATGCTGGCAGCCATGACCCTCCACTCACAGGTGCGTACGGGAATAGAAGTCCTGGAAAGCAGAGGTTTCGAAGGACTGGAAGGCAAAAGGGTCGGTCTGGTGACCAACCCCAGCGGGGTGGACAGTCATCTCCGCTCCACAATCGACATCTTGAATGATGCCCCCCAGGTGAACCTCAAGAAACTCTTTGCTCCTGAACATGGAGTCAGGGGAGACATCTACGCAGGAGGAAGGGTGGAGGATGGGAAGGATCCGGTCACCGGACTTCCGGTTTTCTCAGTCTATGGCGCACATCGCAAGCCTACCCCGGAAATGCTTTCCGGGCTGGATATCGTGGTCTATGACATCCAGGACGTGGGCAGCCGGTCCTATACCTTCATAAGCACCCTCGGACTCGTGATGCGGGCCTGTTCAGAGCAGGGAATAGAGGTGATGGTCCTTGACAGGCCTAATCCTCTTGGAGGTAACAAGGTAGAGGGCTGCATAGTGGAAGATGGTTTCCATTCATTTGTCAGTGAGTTCAAGATTCCCTATATCTATGGTCTTACAGTAGGTCTTAACTGTGGCGAAAAAGGGGACCAGAAACCTCTTAAATGCAAGCTTACTGTCGTCCCGATGGAAGGATGGTGCAGGAATATGTTATACACAGACACCGGGCTTCCATGGGTACTCCCTTCCCCGAACATTCCCTATCCCCAGACTGCAATCGACTACCCTTCTGCCGGAATAGCGGGGGAGTTCCAAGGCTATCTGAACATCGGGATTGGCTATACACTTCCATTCGAAGTATTCGCCGCTGAATGGATAGACGCCGACAGACTCAAAGCCCGTCTGGACAGTTACAACATTCCCGGAACAGCGTTCCGGACCATACATTTCAAACCGTTCTCCGGGAGTTCACAGGGGAAACTCGTCCACGGAGTTCAATACCATTATACCGATTTCGATGCGGCATGCTGCACTCTAACCCAGTTCTACGTTATGCAGGCTGTTAATGAACTTTATCCTTCAAAAAACCCCTTCAAGCTATCTGGAGGGCGTAATGGAATGTTCGATAAAGTTTGTGGTACGGATTATGTAAGAATGGCTTTTGAGAAGCGACTTAAAGTCGAGGACATCAAAGACTACTGGTCCAAGGATGTCGAGGAATTCAAGAAGCTCTCGGGCAAATACTTTATCTACCATTAACAACTGCTAAAACTACTGAGATATGAAAAACATCTATAACATTGCAATCGCATCGATAGTGGCCGCGGCCATGGTTGCATTCCCTGCGGATTCATATTCCCAGGCAAGACGTTCTTCCGGCTCTTCCAGGAGCACCGCATCTGCACAGCATAGTCCTTCGACAAGAAGTTCATCTCCATCCGTTTCCAGAAGCTCTTCATCGGCTTCCAGAGGCTCGGCTTCAATGTCCAGAAGTTCTTCTTCCATGTCAAGAAGTTCTGCTTCTGTTTCCAGGAGCCCTTCCTATTCCGGAAGCTCCAGGACTTCTGCCAACGTTTCCAGAAGTTCAGCTGCTGCCTCCAGGCCTCAGGTCAATAACGGCTCTTCTTCGAGAAGTTCCGCTACTGCTTCCAGGCCTCAGGTAAACAACGGTTCTTCCTCCAGAAGTTCCGCCACAACCTCCAGGAGTTCAGCGACCTCTTCGAGAAGCTCTGCTACTGCCTCCAGGCCTCAGGTCAATAACGGTTCTTCTTCCAGAAGTTCTGCTACTGCTTCAAGGCCTCAGGTAAACAACGGTTCTTCCTCCAGAAGTTCCGCCACAACCTCCAGGA
>CAMHFA010000071.1 GCA_946184255.1 uncultured Bacteroidales bacterium | reverse complement strand
GCTGGAAGCAATGTGGACGGAGTGCAAGGGTGTGAAGTTCGCTCTGGATACCCATCGCTCGCATCTTCTCCCAGGCTTTTACGGAATTCATCGCAGCCCATCCGTCAGCGTCTCCATGGATAAAGAGCATAGGAGCGGTGTCTAAGTCGAATGAGAATTCAGGGACCAGAACTGCTGAATCGTCATTTCCTCCACCTACATTCGGTCTTTCTGCGCCGTCGGTAAGGGCATAGGCAGGATAGATGCCGATTCCCCACTGGACGTTGCAAGGGAGTTTGTCAATGGCATCGATTGGATAATAGGACTTGTGCCGTGAAGAAGTGACCCCCATGAGGGTAAGATGGCCACCTGCAGAGGATCCCATTATTCCGATACGGTTGGGATCGAGTCCGCGTTCCGCTGCCTCGCTGCGTACGATCCTGATAGCACGCTGAAGATCCTGCCAGGCCGTCGTGTGCTTTGCAAGGCCGGTAGTGGGACGGGGGGTACGGTATTTCATGGTTACTACCGTCATTCCCATGGCATTGAGATAGCGCCTTGCGGGAGCGACCTCGAAACCGTCCGGATCGTTACCGGTGTATGAGCCTCCTGAATATATTATTTGTATAGCCTTGGTCTTAAGATTGGCAGGAATGTGCCACTCGAGGTAAGGCGTGCACTGGTCAGGCTGCGGTGAAGGCATCTTGCCCTCCGGCCAGATGTCCTCCTTAATGAGTTCGGCACGGTCAGAATCACTGGCAAAACGGTCCATGATCTTCACCGGTTCTCCGAGGGGACCGAGGAAGCCCATCTGGGTCATGAATTCTATTCCACGTTCAAAACCAAAGGCACCGTGGCCTTTGTCCGGATAGAGATGGAGTTCGGCCGGGATGCCCATCCTGCGAAGCTGCCTGTAAACCATAGTCGAACCATTGGGAGAATACGGATCCTTGCCTCCATGATGAAGGCTCATAGGGCAGGTCTTTTCGTCAAACTTGAACACGTCACTCAGCTTGACGTCTATTCCATAACCATCCCTAGAAGACTGATCTCCTTCCTCACCGTCGGTGGTAACGTAGGCCGGGGCATTGACAATGGCCCAGTTGATATGGCATGGAACCTCATCAAGTTTGTCAACCGGCTGGTAGGCAGGAGTCTGGGAACTGGTTGCCAGAAGAAGGGCTAGGTGCGAACCTGCGGACATGGACACAGTTCCTATCTTCTCAGGATCGAATCCGCGTTTCTTGGCTTCACTTCTGACCATGCGTACCGCTCTCTGACCATCCTCCCAGGCAGTCTGGTAGATTGGAAGACCTACTGGACGAGGTGTACGGTAAACGAAATTGACGCACTGTACTCCAATCTTCGTCAGTTCTTTCTGCCAGTAATCAATCAGGCTCACATCACAGCAGTTACGGTAAGAACCTCCCGAAATGAGGATCATGCACACATCCTTGCGTACCGAAGGATCCGGAGCATCAAACCATTCAAGGTAAGGCACCCTGTACTTGTCGGCTTTGAAACCTTCCATTGAAACCTCATTGGTCATAGCAGCGATCTGATGTCCCTGCACATCGGGCATCTTACCCTTGGGCCAGATCGGTTCCCTCTCCAACGCAGAGAGCTGAAGCGCGCTGAACAACAGCAGCAATCCAAAAATCTTTTTCATATCAGTAATTCTATGAATATTTTACAATTTTCATTCAGCCGGGACGACATGCCATACGGCGGACGACTTGGGCTCCGGCAGAGTAATCCTGATTCCATCAGACGCAAGGGCGGCTCCGGTCATTGTAAGGACCTCGCCGGTATCCTCGTTGGTAAGGTTATACCTCCTGTCAGGTTTGAGGAATTTCAGGAAAGCGGTGTATTCCGGATCAGGACATGTCTCCTGACGGAAGGCCTGAAGCACGGCTTCGTCAGCAACCCGGTCGTGCCATGCTATTGCAGTCCAATTTGAATCATCATCGTGGCGATGCCACGGGGTCAGTGGATACATATCCTTGACCAGCAGGTGATTGTATTTTTTCCATTCCCCGAATGTGGCCCTCAGGCGGTCGTAGTCAAGTTCTACATCATGGGTAAAGACTTCGGAGATGTTATAGACCGGAAGCCATGAGGCTCTGGTAATATAGAAAGTGCTTCCTCCGGCCATTCCCGGTTCCAATTCTCCGGCTGACTCCTTGGTGTTTGCCCCATGGAAAGGAATCCAGCGGCAGTAAGAGGTTGTCATGGAAAGACGGAGAGCCGTGGTGGTACGGTCGGCATCGCTTCGCATGAATGGAAGGCTGCGGCGCAGGGACTCGATATCATTACGTCCGCCTCCCGAAGCACAGTTGTCGATGTAGGTACACTTGCCGTTCTTCGCACAGAAATCAATGATCCTGTCCCAGAGTTCGTAATGTCCCTGGATGGCAAGGTTCTCCGTTATACCCTTGCGCGGAAGACCTGTCTTTTCAGCTTCCTTGGCATCGAATCCGGTCCAGGCCTTGACAGGGTTTGAATTGTTGTCCTCACGGAACAGATCAACTCCATTCTCACCCATCATCTTTGTGATGCGCCCCAGAGTCCATTCCAGACAGTCATGGTTACCAAGATTGTTGGTATAGCGGTTTCCACGGTAGAAGTCAGCCCACTCTGGATTGTAACCATAGTTTTTGGCAAGGTCCTCAACGTCGCAGACGCTCTCAGGTTCGAACCAGACCAACACCTTCATACCTTCCTTGTGACAGGCTTCGTTGGACTCCAGGAAAGTCTTCCCCGGCCATTTCACCGTGTCCAGTTCCCAGGTACCTACGGTGCCGTACCAGTCGGTAGGAACCGTCTCTCCCCTGGGATCGAAATACCAGCCGGCATCAAACCACCTGAAATCCGGTTTGACATCTTCATACACCAGTCTTTCCAGGGTTCTCTTCCAGGTGTAGAAACGCTCGGAAATGGATCCGTCCGAATTCGGAAGGCCTGTGTCGGCTGCGAAGCAGGTCGTAGAGAACGGTTGGATGCTGTTGCCGCCGGCATCGGCTTTTGGCATATTGTACTTGATGAACCACTCCCTCCACAGATTAGTGGCATCGTCGCGATCACGTCCCTTGTAAGGAAGCATAACTACCAGGGCGGAACGGATCTTCTCCCCGGGCATAAGGACAGAGTCGAAATCATTGCAGTTACCGGCTTTCCAAACCGTGGTGGAACCTTCGCTGCAGAATTCAGACTGCCATGTACCCGCCCATCCGATAGCCAGGAGGGTTCCTCCGTTCCCATGGACCAGGTCAAAATACGGAAAAACTATGTGGGTAGCACGGCCGTTTGAAGACACGAAGTTCACCACTGTGTCCTTAAGTTCAGTCTGATAATCCGCATAAAGGTTAGTGTGATCGCCAAGGCAGCCTCTCAGCATCGGATCCTCCCCTTCGAAAGGAATAACCGCTGTCAGGAATTCCTTTATCTCCTTGCTGGGTACGGTACCATTGTTCTCGATCCAAACCGTATATTCCGTTTCGCCGAACTCGGTATTGAGAAAGGCGTCCACAGTCAGCCGGACATCTCCGTCAAGACGGAAAACCGCCTTCAAATTCTGGCCGGACGGGGTCTTAGAAACAGTGTTTGACAACAGTTCAAGCCCTTCAAGACCATTGTGGATAGTTTCGCCGTAAACGAAAGAAACCGGGATTGAAGCCGGATTGTCAGTCCATGTCCCGAACAACCTTTCAGCAGACTCAAGATCGGCGCAGGGACGGTCGGTGGGAACTATTACCGGAGTCTCAGAACAACTCGCCAAGAAAAACATGCAAAGAAAAATGAACAGAGGAGCCTTTTTCATAAGCGATATTATATGCGGTTTATCAAATATAATCACTATTTTTATATGTTCACACTCAAAAATATGAAAAGATTCCTCTCCTTGGCGCTTATCGCGCTTATCGTCCCTGCCATATCGGCAAGGGCCGGAAAGATCATTACCGATAGTGTTCAAAGCAGCATTCTCGGCTCAGAAGTGAAATTCAACGTCTATCTTCCGAGCGGCTTTGACAAGACAGACAAGCAGTATCCTGTTGTCTATCTGCTTCATGGACTAAGCGATAACTACGAGACTTGGGCAAAGAAAGGATCGGTGCAACTCGTGGCCGATGAACTGATTTCCTCCGGAGAAGCCGACGAGATGGTAATCATAATGCCCAATGCAGGAGATCCTGACACCCATAATGTCTGGAACGGCTATTTCAACATGCCTGGCTGGAATTATGAGGATTTCTTCTTCAAGGAATTCATCCCCACGGTAGAAAAGAAATACAGGATCATAGGCGATAAGGGCCACAGAGCCGTAATGGGCCTGTCAATGGGAGGTGGCGGAAGCACTGTGTACTGCCAGAGGCATCCGGACATGTTCTCAAGCTGCTATGCCATGAGTGCATGGCTTGATAACGAATCCGGACAAGTCGGAGGAAACAATACCCAGAAAGACAAGCTGTACCTGGTGTGCCAGGCAGTACGTGAACACTCTGCCCTTGACTTCATCGACAATGCAGACGAAGCTACCTTGGAGGCTTTGAGGACCGTGAAATGGTTTTTTGACTGCGGTGATGATGACTTCCTCGTACAACTATCCTTCGACCTCCACATGAAGATGAAGGCCAAAAATGTCAAGGACGAGCTTCGGATCAGGAACGGAGTCCACAATTGGGAGTACTGGCATCTTGCACTCCGGATGGCCCTTCCCTTCGCTTCCCGTAATTTCGACAGGTGATGAAAAGACTTCTTGTTTTCCTTTCTCTGTCTGCCTTTTTGGGGTTGTTCCTGGCATGCTGTTCCCGTAATCCTTCTAGGATGGTTGGAACTGAAACTGTTATCGCGGAATCTCCTAGACCTGACAGCATATTCCTTTACACTCCCGGCATTGTGGAAGGATTCGATGGCCGCCTTATCGTGTCGGTTGATTACGGTGGCCCGGGAACATATCTCCTGGATGGTCCGAAATCGGATTTCGGAGACTTCAAGGCGGGAAATCAGATAAGGGTTCTCCTGTCCGACGATAACGGAAAGTCCTGGAGGGAAACTCCCAACAGGATTCCGATGATGCACGAGATATTGTTCAAGGCAGGAAAATCCCTCTACATGATCGGCCATTCCGGAAGGCTGCTGATCACCAGGAGCGATGACAACGGAGAGACCTGGTCGGAAGTTTCTGTCCTTTGTCCGGAACCACGCTGGCACCAGAGCTGCACCCCTGTGGATATACATGACGGCAAGGTAACCCTGGTCTATGAGAAGTGGGTCGCCGATGGCCATAAATGGCCAGGAGTAGGTCCTGTCCTGATGCAGGGCAGGGTAGATACGGACCTTACAGATCCGGCCAACTGGAAATTCTCGGAGCTTTACAATCCTGATGAGGACATGGAAGCCTCCCGCCCCTCCGGTATTCCGGTTGTCAAAGTAGGTCAGCCGGGCTTACTGGAGACCAATGTGGTAAGGGTATTCGACGAAAACAATCCATTTTACGACCCTACCGGAAAAAGCGTAGTGCTTATGATGAGGGCCAACACCGGATTCCCGGACATTGGGGTGATGATGAAGGGTGTTGAGAAAGAAGACGGCAGCCTGGCGGTGGAGAAACTCCACTACAAGGATGGGGATATGTATTTTGCACATATTCCTGGAGCGGACCTGAAGTTCTATGTCTGTTACGATCCGGAAAGCAAGCTTTACTGGCTCCTTCATTCCCAGATCGACGGAAGGATGAGCGGCCGCAGGAGGCTTGCCCTGTCTTTCTCTCCGAACCTTATCCATTGGGTTTTCGCAGGACTTGTGGCCGTGGGACCTGCCGATAACGCTTCACGGCATTATGCCACGATGATGATTTCAGGCGACGACCTCCTGATAGTGAGCCGTTCCGGAGATGAGAGGGCCAGGACTGCCCATGACGGAGACTTGGTAACCTTCCACAGGGTTAAGGATTTTAGACAACTAATATATTAATAACCAATTATTTATGAAGTTTCACAAGATACTTTCCGTCATTGCTTCAGGTCTCTGTGCTTTGACGGTGTCCGCACAGGATTTCAACGGACTCGACATGAACCTTGGCAACCTTTCAAGGCTGTCCAAGGCCCAGACAAGATCGATCAGTGCTGAGAATATCACGGGAGAAAAAGGCAAGGGAGGAATGGCTGTTCCCGATGCCAAGATCATCACCCGTAACGTCAACAATGCCTCCAAGGCCGCCAGGGATTTGGGAGAGACATGGAAGGTCAATCCTTACATCTACATCGGCTCAGGTGAAACAGTCACCATTGCCGAGATTGACGGCCCAGGTGCAATCCAGCACATCTGGATGACCCCTACCGGAGTCTGGCGCTATACCATCATCCGGATCTACTGGGACGACGAGCCGACTCCTTCGGT
>CAMHFA010000070.1 GCA_946184255.1 uncultured Bacteroidales bacterium | reverse complement strand
AAGGTCTGGTTCGCAGCGGGATAAGTGACATTACCATAGTGGATTCTGACGTAGTTGGAGTTACCAATGTCAACCGTCAGCTGATGGCAACGTCCTCTACGGTTGGCCGGGCAAAAGTGGAGGCTCTCAAGGAGCGCCTTCTTGAGATCAATCCCGAAGCCCGCGTCGAGGCCCTCCACAAGGCTTTCAATGAGGAGACGGTTGGGGAGTTCGATTTTGACTCTTATGACTATGTCATAGATGCCGTGGATTCCCTGAAGGACAAGATCCTTCTCCTCCTGACTGCATCTGTAAGCAAGGCCAAATTGTTCAGTTCCATGGGGGCTGCCCTGAAGGTTGATCCGACAAAGGTAAAGGTGGACAAGTTCTGGCAGGTGAGGGGATGCCCCCTGGGAGCTGCTATCCGCAAGAAGATGAGAAGGGAGAAGACCTTCCCTTTAAAGGATTTCCTCTGTGTGTATGGCGATGAGGTCCTGCCCAACAGGGGAGACCCGTCGCTTCAGGGAAAGGAGGTTGACTCCAGGAAGGCTGTTGTAAATGGAACGACTGCGCATGTCACGGCCATTTTCGGCATGACCCTTGCCGGCCTCGTTATAAAAGACATTTATAGTACTGTTGTGAAATGAACCTGGTCTGGGACCCACTCAGGAAGAAGATGGTGCCTCTGACGCCCGAGGAAAAGGTGCGCCAGTGGTTCATCAGTGTGCTGAGGGATTCCCTGAAGGTTCCTGAGCATATGATGATGAGCGAGGTGTCCCTCAGGTTCGGTCGGAAACCTTTCAGGGCCGACATCCTTGTTTATGGAAGGGATGCGTCCCCGCTTATGGTAGTTGAGTGCAAGAGGGAAGAAGTTGAAATCAGTCGGGAAGTTCTGGAACAGGCCTTGAAGTACAATCTGGTCCTTGGGGCCGAGTACGTTGTAATCACCAATGGGATCAGGACATTCGGTTTCAAAAGTACCGGGGACGAAACCTCACCGTTTAAACAGATGAAATCCTTCCCAGATTGGGAGGCTATGCAGGAATAGGATTATGGGTTCTACGATAACAGAAGGATTCCTTGACAGCCCGATCTTCGGGATAGTCTCCCGGGTCGCAGAGAAGACCGGGGTCAGGGCTTTCGTGATAGGGGGCTATGTGCGTGATTGTTTCCTTGGTAGGAAGAATGACGACATAGATATCGTAGTGGAGGGAAGCGGAATCGATCTGGCTCAGGCTGTGGCGGCTGAAATCGAAAGTTCAGAACACCGTCACTGCAATGTGTCCGTGTTCAAGACCTTCGGCACGGCTATGCTCAAATGGCATGGTGCTGAGATAGAATTCGTCGGAGCAAGGAAAGAGTCCTACAGGCACGATTCACGTAAACCGATTGTCGAAGACGGCACCCTTGAGGAGGACCAGATGAGGAGGGATTTTACAATCAATGCGATGGCTTTCAGTCTCCAGAAGGAGGATTTCGGAGCTTTGGTTGACCCCTTCGGCGGAATCAGGGACCTTGCTGCCGGAATAATCAGGACTCCTCTGGAGCCCGAACAGACCTACAGCGATGACCCTCTGAGGATGCTTCGTGCCATTCGTTTTGCTACGAAACTCAGCACTCCGGAACTTGAATTCACCATTGTGCCCGACTCAATTAGGGCAATGAAGGCGATGAAGGACCGCATGGCCATCCTCTCCAAGGAAAGGATAGTGGAGGAACTGAACAAGATCCTTATCTGCCCCAGGCCCTCCATGGGTTTCCGACTAATGGACGAGACCGGCCTCCTTGAATATATCCTTCCGGAATTACTGAAACTCAAGGGTATAGAGACGGTTGACGGGAAAGGGCACAAGGAGATATTCTCACATACCTTACAGGTTGTTGACAATGTCGCCGCCGCCGATGCCGCCGAGCCCAACGTTTGGCTTCGCTGGGCAGCACTTCTCCATGACATCGGGAAACCGGTCAGCAAGCGCTTCGATCCATCCGTGGGATGGACCTTCCATGGACATGAGGTTGTGGGTGGCAAGATGGTTCCGAAGATATTCATCAGGCTGAAGATGCCCCAGAACGAGAAGATGAAGTATGTCCAGAAACTGGTCTCCCTCCATCACCGTCCGATAGCCCTGGTTGACGACGAGGTCACCGATTCCGCGGTACGCCGCCTCCTCTTCGATGCCGGCGATGAGATCGACGACCTGATGCTCCTCTGCAACGCCGACATCACCTCAAAAAATCCGGTCAAAGTTGCAAGGATTAAGGATAATTTCGAACTGGTAAAAAAGAAACTGGTCGAGGTCGAGGAGAAGGATGCCATCCGGAACTGGAAGAATCCAATCACAGGGGAATACGTGATGGAGGTCTATGGAATTCCACCCTGCAAGGAAATAGGCATTATCAAAGAATATGTCAAGAATGCCGTCCTCGACGGGGTTATCGGCAATAATTTTGAAGAGGCAGACAAGTTGATGAGGCAGAAGGCCTCAGAGATGGGACTTGTGGAATGCAAGTAATCGATGAATATCTCAACTATGTAACCTCGGTAAGGAGGTATTCCCCCAGAACGGCAACCATCTACGCCGGTATTCTGGAGGATTATTCCTCTTTTGTTTCCGGTGACCTGCCTGGTTCTCTCACACCTCAGATTGTCCGTAGCTATGAAGTCTATCTGATGGATTCCCGGAAGCTGGACCCCAGGACGGTTAACCTTCACCTGAGCGTACTGTCTGGTTTCTGCCGTTTCCTGATGAAAGACGGCCGTCTCGATTCCAATCCTGTGAGGCTCGTCACGCGGCCCAAGATGGAGAAGCGTCTGCCTTCTTTCTATAGGGACGAGTCGATGGAAGAGTATTTTGACAATACTGAACATGAGGCCTCGAAGGAAAACCTCGAACTGATCAGGGGTGGAGACTCCCTTTCAAAGAGCATTTATTCCCAAAGGCTTTTCAGGCTGATAGTCTCTATTCTATATTCAACGGGGATACGTCGTTCCGAGCTTATAGGTCTGACAATTGGGAACGTGGACCTGTCCCGTAGGACCATGAAAGTAAGGGGAAAGGGTGACAAGATGAGAGAAATTCCCCTGGTCCCTTCTCTTTGTGAGGAAATTTCGTTATATTTACAATCGGTAGAAACGATGGAAGGCTGCGAACGGGCTTCGTCCGATCCCCTCCTGGTTACGGTAAAGGGAGAAAAACTCTATCCTATGCTGGTTGACAGGGCGGTCAAGAGCGAACTCGGACAGATTGGCAGTATCACGGGGAGGAAATCCCCACATGTCTTGAGGCATTCCCTGGCCACTGAACTTCTCAACGAAGGGGCCGACCTCAACTCAATCAAGGAACTGCTGGGTCATTCTTCGCTTGCCGCGACGCAGGTCTATACGCACAATTCTGTCGAGAAACTGAAAAAAGTTTATGTTAACGCCCATCCCAGGGCAAAAAGCGGAGGTAAAAATGGAGATTAGAGTAAAATCCCTGAAGTTCGATGCAGATCAGAAACTGCTCGACTACGTAGAGAAGAAAGTCTCGAAGCTTTCCAGGTTCTGTGACCATCTCGATGAGGTGGATGTCACTTTATCTTTGCTCAATGAGCCTGACAACAAGGAAGTAAAGATCCAGACAAGGGCTTACGGTCAGGACCTTCTGATCGAGAGGAGCGCAGCCACTTTTGAGGATGCTGTCACAATTGCAACCGATCTGATGAAAGAAAAGATCGTAAGGACCAAGGAGAAGAAATTTGAAGCATAAGATTCTGTAAAGAATCATCAGGGCAGGCCCGTCATCTGACAGGGCCTGCCTTTTTCGTCCTGCTGAAAGGAAAAACAAATAATAATGTCTATCTTTGTTTGTTATGGCCAAGAGTTCGATAAATGTCGCCGCTCAGTGCAGCGGGCTTCTGGCAAAGATCCAGGCAGGCGAGTTTTCCCCAGTATATCTTCTGATGGGGGATGAACCTTACTATCTCGACCTGGTCTGCAATGCCATTATCGAGCATTCCCTGGATGAATTCTCAAGGGATTTCAATGAAACAATCTGTTATGGCGCGGATGTGGATGCAGAGACGGTGATCACTGCAGCCAGGCGCTTCCCCATGATGGCTGAGCGCCAGCTGGTTGTCGTCAAGGATGCCCAGGCCATGAAGGATCTCGAACAGATGGCCGTGTACTGCGAGAATCCTCTGGACTCCACGATACTCGTACTTCTTCTGAGAGGCTCTTCTGCCGACAAACGCAAATCGCTATATAAGCAATGTCTCAAGAATGGCGTGGTCGTTGAGTCCAATGCCTTGAGAGACTATGAGATGGCGGCATGGATCAGCCAATACTATTCTTCCCGGGGGCTTTCCATAGATCCGGATGCCGCTGCCCTGATGGCAGAGTACTCGGGCACCGACATGAGCAAGATCGTTGTTGAGACAGAGAAACTCCTGAAGAACCTTCCGGAAGGTGAGACACGTATCAGGTCTGAAGTCATCGAAAAGAATGTCGGAATCAGCAGGGAGTACAGTATTTTCGAACTCACCAAGGAGATTTCATTCCGCAATTCCCAGAAGGCCCTGAGGATTGCCCTGCGAATCGGGGAGTCTCCCCGTTTCGCCATGCCAATGGCGGTCAGCGCCCTGTTTACGCATTTCGTCAGGATCCTCAGATACGGTGCCCTCAAGGAAAAGGACCGATATCCTGAGAGAACTGAGGTCGCAGCAGCCCTTCAGGGAGTCAATCCCTTCTTCTGGAAGGAATATGATGTCGCGGTCTCCAACTATCCGGTTCGCAAGGCTATGGTTGCTATTTCACTCCTCTGTGACTATGACTACAAAGGGAAGGGAGGAGATGTTGGAGAATCAACTCCGTGCGACCTTCTGGTCGAGTTGGTGGTAAAACTATTGAATTTATAAATTTTTTATAATAATTATTGTAAAACATTAATTAATTACTATATTTGCAAAAACACTAAATAAATATGGGACTAATAGAGTGTAAAGGTATCTGCAAACGTTTCGGGGAGAAGGTCGCCTTGGACAATGTCTCGGTGGATATTCCGAAGGGACAGATCTTCGGCCTCCTGGGACCGAACGGAGCAGGGAAGACCACCCTGATCAGGATTATCAACAGGATCACCATCCCCAATGGAGGTGAAGTTATCTTCGATGGCCATCCTATCACCCAGGATGATGTTGAAAAGATTGGATATCTTCCTGAGGAGAGGGGATTGTACAGGAAAATGGAAGTTGGGGACCAGGCCATGTACCTCGCACAGCTTAAAGGCTTGAGTGCTTCCGATGCCCGTCGTGAACTGAAGCAATGGTTTGTCCGCTTCGGCATCCAGGACTGGTGGAACAAGAAGGTCGAGGAACTCTCCAAGGGAATGGCCCAGAAACTTCAGTTCATCACAACAGTTGTCCACAAACCGTCTCTCATGATCCTTGATGAGCCTTTTTCCGGATTCGATCCCGTCAATGCTGAGCTCATCCGTAAGGAGATTCTCAGGCTCAAGGATGAAGGTGCTACCATCATCCTCTCGACCCATAACATGGAATCCGTTGAGGAACTCTGTGACAAGATCGCCCTGATAAACAAGTCTCACCTGGTTATCACCGGTGAGGTTGACAGGATCCGCAGGGAGCATGGCAACAACAACATTGAGTTGATATATACAGGAGAAAGTGATCTTTCCGGTGTCGAAGGATTGTTCAGCGTCCTGTCCGACGTTGACAATGCCGGACGGCATACTGCGGTCCTGACCCTTGAGGAAGGAGTCTCATCCAACAGTGTGCTTTCATCCCTGCTTGAGTCCGGCGTGACGGTCAATTCCTTCAAGGAGCTCATCCCCAGGATGAACGATATTTTCATCAAACTTGTAACACAAGAGGAGGCTTAACCATGAATTTAAGGATAATCAAGACAGTCATCTCACGCGAGTACATGACCCGCGTAAAGAAAAAGTCCTTCCTTGTGACCACTTTCGTGGTCCCTATCCTCTTTGCTGCCATGATGGTTGTCATTTTCTACATCATGGGCAGTACGAAGGAGAGAATCCAGGATGTGGCCGTAGTGGACCAGTCCGGCATTGTGATGCCGTATCTCCAGAGCAACGAAAGGGTTACATACACTGATTTCTCAACCGAGGATCCTGAGACTATCAAGCCTCATCTGAAGGATTTCGAAAAGGATGTCCTGGTGGTCATATCACCTCTGGACACAGTGAAGAAAACTGTCTCCGTACAGGCATATTCAAAGGATCCGCTTGGAATAGAATTCACGGGCAACCTTGGCAACAAGGTGGATGATGCCATCGAGGAGTATAGGGTACGGCAATACGGAATCGAGAATCTCACACAGATCATGGAGGATGTCAAGTCCAATGTGAAGGTAATGGAGTACACCCTTGATGATTCCGGTAAAGAGAGCATCTCCGAGTCTGGAATCTACATGATAGTGTCCATGCTGCTGGGCATCA
>CAMHFA010000069.1 GCA_946184255.1 uncultured Bacteroidales bacterium | reverse complement strand
GTCGAGATTGGGCGCAAAACCCTTTCCGACAAACTGGAAAGTATAGGCTACCGGTTGAACAATGACTCTGGAGAATCCCTGGCGAGATATTACAAGGTTCCTGGACGAAATGTGGAAGAGTTATACTTCCGCGTCGGGCTTGGTCTTATTAATCCTGATCCCACTATAGGAGAGGTCCTGTCGGCCAGGAACACAGCCACAAAGGGGCCATGGTACATTTCGATGTTCAATTGGAGAAGGGATTCTCAGAATCAAGTGGCCAAAGAAAAGAAGAACTATGTAATCGCCACCTGCTGCCGACCTATCCCAGGTGATGCTGTTATAGGCATCAAGGCTCCGGATGGGACGCTGACCGTGCATAAGAAGACATGTCCGGTAGCCGACAGCATCGCCTCAAAGCATGGTGATTGGGTAGTGGTTCCCAGTTGGGGGACAAATGTCGAGAAGACAACCTTCCCTGCCAGGCTTTCCATCAAAGGGATCGACAGGGTCGGTCTGCTTAACGAGATTTCCAGGTATATATCCCTTGTTATGGGAGTCAACATGAGGAAGGTTTACCTCAGCACAGAGGAAGGCATTTTCGAAGGTTACATAGACCTCAGCGTGCATGACAGAAGTGCCCTCGACAGGATGATTCGTAAACTCAGTTCGATCGATGGCATACAAAGTGTTGTCAGGAGCGATATATAAGCCTGATTTTTGAAGGATGTAAAGACCGTTATGAAAAAGTTCCTTTCCAGATTCTTCCCCCTGATCCCGGCAGCGATCATCATCCTGTCGACCATGTTCTCGCATTCATGCGCGAACACCACCCAGGCACCGACCGGGGGGCTGAAGGACACCATACCGCCAACCATCGTTAAAGTCAGCCCCAAGCCAGGAACTGTAAAGGTTCCCGTGAGCGGAACAGAGGTCGTCTTTACCTTCAATGAATATGTGACCGTCAAAGACCCCAAAGGTATCTATCTCTCCCCTCCCCAGGTCAAGCCTCCAAAATACAAGATTAAGGGAAAGAGTGTAGTTGTTTATTTCGAGGAAGATCTTCTCCCGGACATAACCTACACGGTGGATCTGACCGGAGCTATAGCAGACAACAACGAAGGTAACTTATTCCCGGGTTATACTACTTGGTTCTCGACCGGAGAGGTGTCGGATTCCATGTACATTACAGGAAGCGTCTATGACTGTAGTAACCTCATGCCTGTCAAGGGAGCGACGGTCATGCTCTACAAGGACCATGCAGATTCCGCCGTCTTCTTGAAACGTCCTGTTGCTGCCGTAAAGACCGATGACTGGGGGTTTTTCTCACTGAGGAATATCAAGGACACTCTATACAGGGCATATGCGGTCGTAGATGCCAACAATAACAGCATGTACGACCCCGATGAGGACCGCATTGCATTCCTGGACACCCTTATCAAGCCATTCCATGTTGTGGATGAAGATGTTGCCGAGTTGAAGAAGTACGATATGAAGGACACTGTCGCCTGTCTTGCGCGAAAGTCAGACATCGATCTGGTAGTGTTCAGGGAAAAGCCATCAAAGCAGTTTCTGTATAACAAGAAAAGACTGTCAGACAGGTCGGCCTACATCACCTTTATGGCTCCGGAAGCCAGGATTGATTCACTCTGGTTCAAAGGATTCCCTTCCGACAAGGTAATCAGCGAATTCAACATCCAGCAGGACAGCCTCCTCCTTTGGATCAACGATGCCTCCCCCATGCCGGACACTCTTCATCTTTTCGTCAATTATTGGAAGACGGACAGCCTTGGAGTTCTCAACCCGGTAACTGAGGATTTTAAGCTGATTGACGAGAACAAGCCTAAGGGCAGGCAGCAAAGGAAGAAGGTCGAGCATGCAGATACAGTCTGTGCAATAACCCTGAAGGCAACCCCAGAGACCTTCGAACAGGAAGGTATCATAATGGAATTTAACGACCCGCCTTTCCTGGGTGATTTCGATACCCTCCTTTTCAAATCCATAAACCCCAAACAGGTCGAGCAGGAAGAACATTTCAAGATTGAACGGGATTCCCTTAACATCAGGCGTTATATAATTACACCGGAAGTCCAGATCATGCAGGGCTATGATTATGTTTTCAAGGTTCCCCAGAGGTCATTCCGAGACATTAACGGCCATTGGAACGACAGTACCCAGGTGAAGGTTACCCTTCCAAATGGAGAGAATCTGAGTTCTTTCACCCTGGATGTGACAGATGTGGACAGGAAATACATAATCGAGATGTTGGATGAAAAGAAATCCAAGGTGCTCAGGGAGTTTATCATCGACTCTGACAGGTCTCTCCTGTTCCCCTACCTCCAGGCTGGTAAGTACTGCATCAGAATTACGGAAGATGCCAACCGCAATGGTATCGTTGACACCGGAATACTTCTGAAACACAGGCAGCCCGAAAAGGTCAGGTTCCTTCGGACCAATGATTCCGATACTTTCGACATCCCCGAGAGGAGTGAGATAACACAGTCTCTGAACCTACTGGATTTCATGGGAAAAATGAGGGAGGAATGATTATGATTGCTTTCAAAAAGACAATAGCCGTCATCCTTCTGGCCTTCATTGTGACAAGCCTTTCAGCACAGGATCAGAAGGACTCCCTGAAGAGGGTTTTCTCTCTCAATGACTACACTCTCATCGGTGTGGAGTATGGAGCCTCTGCCAGCAAGATGCAGTTCAATCCATCGAAGACCCAGACCTACATGATTACCCCAGGCACTTACGGCGTGTACATCCTTAAATACGGCAAACTTTTCGATGGAAGTCCGAATTTCGGATTCAAGTTGGGAGCACGCTACAGCCACGAAGGCTACCAGTTCAAGGAGAACAAGGAGACAGGTATTACGCCCAACCTGGAAGGTGCGGAAAAGGCCATTATAGAATACGCTGAAGTCCCTTTCATGGCTCATTTCCATTCTGACGGCCTGCACTTCAAGGTAATGGCAGACCTTGGAATCTATGGAGGCTACAGGCTCAGCATCGAGAGGATCGGAGACCGCGTACTCGAGGAATACAGACATTCATTCATGGAATGGGACAGGAGGCTGGACTACGGCATTACAGGAGGAGTCGGGTTTGGAATAGTCTTCGATCCCTTTGAATTCCATGTCAATGGAAATGTTAGATATTCATGGGGAACCCTTTACAATCCCGACTACTACAATAAAGACTTCTATCGTTTCGCCTATCCTCTCGATTTTATGCTCACGGCAGGAATCTATTTCCAATTGACAAAGAGGACTGGTAAGACCAGGGGGCAGATAAGACGCGAAGCCTATCAACAAGTCTATTTCCCGGAAAATGAAGCAAATCCTGACAGCGAAAGCCGGTGATGTCCTTATCGGCGGTGGCAACCCTATAGTTGTCCAGACTATGTGCAACACACATACCTCAGATGTAGAAGAGACTGTCGCACAATGTGTCCGTCTTCACAATCTGGGTGCACAGATGATCCGGATTACAGTTCCTGGACAGTCTGATGTCGAGCACATCAGAAAGATAAAGGATTCATTGCTCTCACTAGGGGTTTCAACCCCCATTGTGGCTGATATTCATTTTTCCTCACAGACGGCGATCTCGGTTGCTCCGTACGTCGAGAAGGTAAGGATCAATCCCGGCAACTTCCATAGGGATCACCAAGAGGCAAAGAAGCAGTTCGCCAGGCTTATTCAAATCTGCAAGGAGAACGGGACGGCGATTCGAGTCGGCATAAACCATGGTTCACTGGGTGACTACATAACCAATCTCTATGGTAATACACCTGAAGCCATGGCTAAGGCTGCTATGGAATGGCTTGGAATGTGCATCGAGGAGGATTTCCTGAATGTAGTGGTTTCCCTCAAGTCAAGCAATACAGTTGTGATGGTGGAGGCTTACAGAAGGCTTACCAGGGCAATGGAAGAGGAAGGACACATTTTTCCATTACATGTCGGGGTGACTGAAGCCGGTAATGGTGACAGCGGACGGATAAAGTCATGTGTCGGGATCTCAACCCTCCTGTCCGAAGGAATCGGAGACACCGTCAGAGTCTCGCTCACAGAGGATCCTGCTGATGAGCTTCCTGCCGCCAAGTACCTCTCTATGCGCTATGGCAGGAAAATAGTCTCTTCACTTACTTCCCTGAGCATTAATGGAAGGAAAGCGGTTGCCAACTATGACTCCCCTTCATGGGAAACCCTTCTCTTCGACGTTTCATGCGATTTCGGGAAGCGCCTTCTGGACAGGGATCTGGATGAACTTGAACTCACCGGTGAGTACGTGGACGACTCCGGGAAGAAGGTCCAAATCAAGGAATCGGGTGCCGGAACCTATCTCGTGGATGAACTGATGCAGGCAACCAGGCGCAAGTTCTACAGGACCGAATATATTGCCTGTCCCGGATGTGGCAGGACCATGTACGACCTTCAGAAAGCCCTCGAAGAGGTTAAGTCCAAGACTTCACATCTGAAAGACACAGTTATCGCCGTGATGGGATGCATAGTCAACGGCCCCGGTGAAATGGCTGATGCTGACTGGGGTTATGTGGGAGAAGGGAACAACAAGGTCTCTATCTATAAAGGGAAGACTCCCCTTCTTAGGCATGTTCCCCAGGAAGAAGCAGTTGACAGGCTGCTGGAACTGATCGAGAAGGGTTCCGTCAGCTAATTGAGCCTGGCTAGAGGAGTAATGGTGGCCTTGGTATAATCTCCTTCCTTCACAAGCACTTCTGCATCCAAAGGAAGGAAAATGTCGATCCTGGACCCGAATTTGATGATTCCGCACTGAGTTCCCCTTTCCACCTTCAATCCTTCCTTTGAGTAGCAGACTATCCTTCTTGCGAAAGTCCCGGCGATCTGCTTGAAAAACACGGTGCCACGGGAGTTACGGACAGCAGTTGAAGAATGTTCGTTCTTCTCGGATGATTTCGGGAGGAAAGCCATAAGGTACCTGCCAGGATGGTATTGGTAGTAACAGACTTCACCGCTAATCGGCCAGTAGTTGGCATGGACATCGAAGAAATCCATGTAAACTGAGATCATTATACAGTCGCCCTTGAAAAACTCCTTTTCATAGACCCGGTCGACAATTACCACCTTGCCGTCAGCAACTGACGTAACTAGGGAATCATCGTCTTCAGTGGGCCTGCGGTTAGGGATCCTGTGGAACCAGAGAACGAAGAATGCAAATAGCAGCAGTACTGCCAGGATCGGCCATAGTACCCACGGATTCTTAATCAATAAAATGAGGACGATGGCAATCAATGCCACTACGGCCCAGATCGATGCGATCGTTCCTTTTGAATCCTTATCGATTACTAACATCTTTCTCTATTTAAAGAAGGTCGAATATACCGAGATAAATAGCGCCGAAAGGCATCGCCATCAAGGTACTGTCAAACCGGTCCAACAAGCCACCGTGACCGGGAATGATATTACCTGAATCCTTGACGCCATAGACTCTCTTCCATTGGGACTCAAAGAGGTCTCCATAAACACCAGCCACAGACATTATGATGGCGAGGATGATTGAATGGATCAGAGGGAACCTGAGGAGACCGACCTCGTACAGGACGATGGCAGCCACGACAGAGGCCACTAGACCACCGATGAATCCGATCCAGGTCTTCTTGGGAGACACGGTAGGAAACAGTTTTGCGGGGAATTTCTTCCCAAGGGAAAGGCCGAAGGAGAAGGCTCCAACGTCGGAGCACCAGATAATGATGAAGAAGCACAGCAGGAGGTTGCCGCTGAAATTTCCTGCCTTGTCGAAAGCGATCAGATTTCCAAGGGCTATGGGAACTGCGATATAAAGCAGGCCGGTGTAGATGTTGGAGAACTTGCCGTACTCTTCCTTATCCTTGACATACAGGGAAGTGATCATCACGATAAATACAGGAATCATCACAAGTGCCACAAAACGCATGGGAATGTGGTAGGTGGATGCGGCGAACAGTACCCCGAAGAGAAAAATCCCTGCAATGATGGCAAGGACCTTCGAGAAGGTGTAGCTGTGACCCATGGTGATGTGGTAAAACTCCAGCAGCATGATAGACATTATCGTCACCATGAGTCCGGCGAAGAGATACTTGTTGAAAACAAGGCATGCCACCATCACAACTATGAAGGCGGCACCCGAAATCGTCCTGACAGTTACGTTATTCATCGGACTCAGTTTTAGATTCCTCAGGCTCTTCTGCGGGCTTGACCTTAGGACCGAGGATCTTCTCTATATCTTCTGCGAAGATAACCTCTTTTTCCAAAAGAAGCTTGGCCATCTGGACAAAACCATCCATATGCTCGAGGAGGATCTTTTTCGTCCTTTCATGGATTTCATCCACCAGGTCTTTCACTTCCTTGTCCATGAGCTCTGCAGTCTTCTCGCTATAGGGCTTGGTAAGGTCATATCCCCTGGCACCTGAAGAGTCGTAGAATGAAAGTTCGCCGACCTTCTCGCTCATTCCATAGTACTGGACCATGTT
>CAMHFA010000068.1 GCA_946184255.1 uncultured Bacteroidales bacterium | reverse complement strand
ATCCGGAAGATCCCAAGGACTACTATCACTTCGAGACGCTGGAGTGCCTGTATAAACACGTGTTCACCAAGTACGGCGTCCTGGAGCGCTTCGGGCCCATGTTCTGCCACAGCGATATCATCAATTACGGAAATCTTCATAACATCGATTTCATTCGCACCAAGACCCTTTGCCAGGGGGGCGATTGCTGCGATTTCCGATTTGTCCGGCATAGGAAAGGGGAGACCTGGCATCGGACAAAAAGCATATGAAAATGGAAAGACCGAATTACAAGAACTGGATGCCTAATGACTTATTTTGAGGGTTCCCACTTGCAGCGGACGGGAGAGACGATGGCGCCTTCTTTTTTCAGTTCGGCGAAGGCTTTGTCAACATCCTTGCGGTCGAGGCCGGTGATTTCCGCGATCTTGCCGGCGTTCACGGGAGCGCCGAATTCGCGCATGGCTTTCAATACTTGCTCTTTCATTTCATTATTAGTTTAAAGTGTGAATGATCGTTGTCGTTTCTTTTGCCATATTTAGACCATTACAAAGATAAGTTATTTCGCAAATCTTTTCAACATCGGTTACTCGCGCGTACCTTCCATCGAGGATAGTATTCGGACACTTAAGGCATTGGCGGCCCAAGTGGGATCGGAGAAGATTGCCTGGCGCTACGATCCCGTGCTCTTGACGGAGAAATATACCATAGAGCGGCATCTGGAGACTTTTGACCGGATGGCCCGAGAGCTCGCTCCCTATGTGGTCCTACAGGCTGTAGGCAGTAAGCGAGGCGAGGGCATGACGGTAGTCGCGCTCTGCTTCCAGGGGTGCTTCCAGGGCTTCGAAGTAGAGGTCTATTTCCACCAGGTAGTCGATCATCGAGATTTCTCCTTTTGAAAGGGCGAAAAGCAGGAATTCACGGCTGTCGGTCTCTTTCAGGGAGGAACGCATCATTTCGGAATTATCTTTCATTGAATATGCCTTCGTGTACTGATTACGAAGGTCGGAGAAGAACTTCTGCTCGGCGGAATTCCGTCTTTCTTTGGCCGCGGTGAGTCTGGCCTGTGACTGCCGGATTTTGTTCCCAGCGCTCCAAAGGGGAATGTTGACACCGATGGTCACGCCCCGGAACTTCTCCTGCGTCCGAATCTCACTCATATAGCCTACCGCTAGTTCAGGAAGGCGGGAAGCCTTGTCTATGGCTAGCTGCCGGTTCTCAAGTTCCACTTGCTTGCGTACGTAGGCGAGCAGGGGACTGTCCTGCGACGCTTCGTCAAACCACGTCTCGAAATCGCCCGGAATAGAGTCCTCCAAGTCGTAGGTGAGGGCGTCGAAATCGATTTCCCTTCCTCCGTTAAGGGAGCGCAGGGTTGACAGAAGGGTCTGTCTTTCAACCTCGGCCCTATTCGCTTTCCCTTGTACCGTGGTCAGATGGATCCTGGCCTTGTTGAGATCGAGTACGGTGGATTCTCCTGCCTTCATCCTCTTTTCGTAAGAACTGACCAGGGAGTTGGACTGAGTCAGGTGTGTCCTCAATTCAGCGAGGATGGCATTGCAGTAGACGAGGTCGATGCAGGCTTGTTTTGCTTCCAGAAGGACGGCCTGGCGTTCTGTCTTGTACTTCAAGGAGGCTAGTTCTCCCATTCCTTCGGCCATGCCGGCTTTCATTCCGGTGATGGTAGGAATGTCAAAAGCCTGGCTGACTCTCAGGTCATGGCGGCTCCCGATGTTTTCAGCTCCCCAGAGGTAGTTGAATTCGACTTCAGGATTGGCGAGGAGTGTCTCCGCCTTCCCGGCAAGTCGCTCAGCCTCCACTTCCGCGGCCACCGCCTTCAGCTCCGGATTGTTCCTCTCAATCTGTGCCAGCACCTGATTGATCGAGTTTTGACCGAAGCTAAAGATGGTTCCTTGTATGGCGATAATTACTGATATAATACTTTTCATATTCAATTCTTCTTGGTGATAATGTACATGACTGGAATGACGAAGCCGTTGAGGAGGGTGGAGGATAGGAGACCACCGAGGATGACCTTTGCCATCGGAGACTGTATCTCGTTGCCGGGCAATCCTCCGCCAAGTGCCAGAGGAAGAAGTGCCAGCGCGGAAGTTACAGCCGTCATGATAATCGGGTTCAGCCTGTCTATCGAACCGGTCATGACAGTCTCGACAGGGGAGCAACCCCGTGACGCAAGGACATTGTAGCGGTCGATCAGAAGCATGCCGTTCCTGGTGGCGATGCCAAACAGCGAGATGAACCCGATGATAGACGGGATGCTCATGATCCCACCGGTGAAGAAAATAGTAATCACTCCACCGATCAGGGCCAGGGGCAGGTTGAGGAGTACGATAAGGCTTTGACCGGTGTTCCTGAACTCCCCGTAAAGCAGCATGAATATGATGAAGATGCTGAATATGCTGACAAGAGCGATTGTCCTCGAGGCTCTTTCTTCACTCTCAAACTGCCCTCCGAACTCAATCCTGTACCCGTCAGGTAGGGTTACATGTTTATCAATCTCTTCCTTTATGGCGGCCACGGCCTTTGCCAGTTCGCCTCCGGTGGCGTTGCACGAAACGACGAGTTTCCTGTTCAGGTTCTCCCGCCCGATGGTATTGGGACCCGAGGACGAAACCACATCGGCGACATAGCTCAGAGGGATCTTGTATCCTGAAGGAGTGTCCAGAAGCAGATCCTGGATCCTTTCCATGGTGGAACGGGACTCGTTCTTGACTTTCAGGGTAAGATCGAAGGAGCGGTTGCCTTCGTAGACAGTCGAGACTGTTTCTCCCTCGAGCATCACTTTCACGAATTCGGCAAACTCTGCCATCGTGATTCCATGCCGCGCGAGCATCTCCCTTTTCGGAACGATGTTGAGTTCCGGCCTCTCGACTTGCTGCTCGACGTTTATGTCGGCAATACCTTCCACTTCTGAGATGGCCGCCTTGATCTCCTGTCCGATCGAATACATCTTGCCCAGGTCGGTACCGAATACCTTGATGGCAATATTGGATTGAGTTCCAGAAAGCATCGCATCGATTCTGTGTGAGATAGGTCCACCTATCTCAATGTTCACTCCTGGTAAAACCGAGAGTTTTCGACGTATTTCTTCAGTAATAGCCCGCCTGCTTCTTCCATCAAGTTCGAAAGGACATTCGAATTCAGAGCTGTTTACGCCGAAGGCATGTTCATCAAGTTCAGCCCTTCCGGTCTTGCGTCCGACCGTTATTATCTCTGGAATGCTCATCAGGATTTCTTCAGCCTGATGTCCGAGTTTGTCGGATTCTTCCAGGGAAATACCTGGCACTGAACTCATTGCTATTGTAAAGGAGCCTTCGTTGAAAGCCGGGAGGAAACTTCTGCCGAGGGAGAAGAACATGGCCAGGGCCACGGCCAGAAGGCAGGCTATAGTGCTGATGACAGTCTTCCGGTGGCGAAGCGCCCATTCAAGCGCCTTCGCGTAATGCTTCTTCAACCATGCCGACAAAGGCGCGTCTTGCCGACGCCCGGCATCTGTCTCATGAGCCAGTAAGTATGAACTTAGAACAGGGGTTACGGTGAGGGCGACAAGAGTGGAGGTAATCAAGGAGATGATGAAGGTGAGGCCAAGGGGCTTCAGCATGCGCCCCTCCATGCTTGACAGGAAAAACAGCGGCAGGAAACTCGCGATGATGATCAAGGTTGAATTGAGCATCGGCATCCTCACTTCCTTTGACGCCTCATACACCACCTCCAGGACATCCCTTCCACGGGACTGCCGGAGTCGTTTGAAAACATTCTCCACGTCGACTATGGAATCATCCACAAGTGAACCGATCGCAATGGCGATTCCTCCAAGACTCATAGTGTTGACAGTCAGTCCCATGAACTTTGAGACGAGGAGGGTGACAAGGATAGACAGCGGAATCGAGACCAAAGAAATGAGGGTTGTCCTCCAGTTCATGAGGAATATGAAGAGGACTAAAACCACGAATATGCCGCCTTCTATGAGAGATTTCTTGACATTGGAAATCGAACCTTCGATGAAACGTGACTGGCGGAATATCTCTGAATTGACCTTGACATCGGAAGGAAGGGACGCTTTGATATCATCCAGGGCCCTGTCCAGTTTCCTGGTCAGTTCAAGGCTGTTCGTGTTCGGCTGTTTCGTGACGGTAAGCACAACTGCCGGCTTACCGTCGTTAGAGGCTAGACCAAGGACAGGAGTCTTGGGACCGGTCTTTACATCCGCGATGGCTTCCAAGGTGACCGGCATACCTGTCGCCGAGGTTTTTACTACGGCCTTCTTCATCTCTTCCACATCGGAAGTGGAAAGGACCCCGCGCACTATGTACTCGTTCCCATATTCATACAGTGTGCCTCCTGCGGCGTTCTGGTTCATTCCTTTGACGGCGTAGATCACTTCGTCCATTGTGACTCCGTAGTGACGCATGCGCCCGGGGTCCATGAGTATCTGATACTCCTTTATGTCTCCTCCGATAACGGCAACCTGGGCGACGCCGCCGGTGGAGAGCAGGCGGGGTCTGATCGACCAATCCGCCAGCGTCCTCAGATCCTGAAGCGAAGTCGTGTCGGAAGTCAGTCCGATGATCATTAGTTCTCCGAGGATCGAAGCCTGGGGCCCGAGGGTCGGATGTCCGACATTTTCAGGCAGGCTCTCTCCAATCAGGGCAAGTTTCTCGCTGACTATCTGGCGTGCCTTGTAAATGTCCGTACCCCAGTCGAATTCGATGTTCACTATTGAAAATCCCGTGGTTGAGGATGACCTTACGCGGCGGACGTTGGTAGCACCGTTCAGGGCTGATTCAACGGGGAAGGTGACAAGTCTTTCAACCTCTTCAGGAGCCATTCCTTCGGCTTCGGTCATAACCACTACGGTCGGAGCATTCAGGTCGGGGAAGACATCCACTTCGGTATGTAACGTAGAATAGATTCCTGCTACGAGACAGAGTGTTGCGATCACCAAGACCGCAATCCTGTTGTTTAGGGAAAAACGGATGATCCCGTTGAGGAGACCATTCTCATGCTTGATCTGTCCCATAGGTCTAGTGATTGTGAGTATGACCGGCAGGGACAGCCGTCACTCCGGCCAGTTTGACATGGACAGCACCCTTGACGACAACGACATCTCCAGCTTCCAGCCCCTTGAAGACCGGAACCCTCTCTCCGTCGGAGATCCCAAGGGTCACTTCACGCTTCAGGAAATCCCCGTCATCGTCGCGGACGAAGACATAGTGGACGCCCTGATCCTCGACTACGGCCTCCAGCGGAATTGACAGGCATTCCTTCGACAGGGATGTCATCAGGTAAACATCCACGAAAGATCCCGGGACAAAGTCTCCTTTGTTGTCGAACTCAAAGGTCACAGGAATAAAGAAATCTCCGTCTGCCGCGCGGCCGTAGCCGGCCAGTCGTCCGCCGAGATCTTTCATCCGGTAGGTTCCGTCTCCATAGGATGTCTTGAAGTTCGCGTCTCGGATCAGGCTTATCTTGCTGAAATATTTTTCAGAGACGTCAGCCCTCAGGCGAAGTTTCCTGTTCTGGCTCACAGTGGCTATCGGTGAGCCCGTTTCAACATAGTCTCCGCTCCTGACGCTGAGGTTCTTGATGAACCCGGAGAGGGGAGAGGTGACGACTATCCCCCCCGAAGTGCCAGATCCAGTCGACAGGGCCTCATATTCCGCCTTGGCGTACTCGTACTCCAGCCTGCTCTGGTCCACGTGGCTCTCGCTCACAATATTGTCCTTGCTGAGCTGCATGTCGCGTTCATATTCCTTCTTTGCCGTTTCATAGGTGATCCTGGCTTTCGCGAGCTTGTCTCCAGATCCGATTCCCTTGGATGAGATGGTGGCAATCCGGGCCCCTTTTCCGACGGGGGATCCTTCAGCCAACCCGGACAGATTGACTATGCCTTCGCTCTTCGCAACGACGGTCATCTCGTCACCGGTCGATGAGATGATCTGTCCGCTTGTCCGGATTATTTCGTTGAATTCTCCGACTTCCACAGTGTCCGTGACGATGCCGAGGACAGCCTGGCGTTCCGGGCTTATCTTTATCCCGTCACCATGGAAATGGCTCTCGCCCTCCTCTTCATGATTATGTGAATGGTCATGATGACCGCAGGCGTTGAGTATGGCACACACGGCCATAAAAATAACAAATGGTTTTCTTCTCATTGAAATCTCTAATTATCAATTAATTACAATAGTATCAGCCCTTCATTTCGAAGCGATGTTTTATCTGTAATTAGCTGATAATCAGCAATTGATTCGCCACGTCAAGATGGGCGGTGAGTATGATGCTTTGAGGCTGGAACGGGGTTGTACATCAGAGAACGAAACCGCATCGACGACCACCGGTACTTTGACCGCAGGTGCGGCCAGAACTGTGAAATCAAGTCTCAGATTGCCTGAAGAGCAGTATTTCTCATGGGAAACGCAATGATTCTCGTCCTCTTCATGGTTTGCGTCTGAATGCATGGTGTGCTCGTCAT
>CAMHFA010000067.1 GCA_946184255.1 uncultured Bacteroidales bacterium | reverse complement strand
CTGGTAACCGGCCTCGAACTGACCACCTTCCCGATAGGATAGCTTGTAGGTCAGAGAACCGTCACAATCCCAGTGGTGCTCCTCTTCGTAGCCCCTCGTACCCTCATAACGGTTGCCGGAACTGTCGAACATGTTGCTCTCGGTATATTCAATGCTGTACCCGTCGTACCTGAAGCGGTTCTGGAGGGCGATTTCATTCTTCTCGTCAGGTCTCCAGACATAGTCCAAAGAGGCCTGGAAAAGGTCTTTCCTCAGATTATAACGGTCATGTGAGTCATAAAGGGATTTCTCCTGCCTGCCTTCTCCACTATACTTCCTGGTTTCATCATAACGCATGTCACCTCCCCTCCAGTAGTCGGTCCTTCCGGCCTGGGCATCGAGTGACAGGTTGTGCTTCCTGCCATCTGAATACTGCCAGCCAGCCCTTCCGACATAGCTCCCGTTGCGGCTCCACCTCTCTCCTTCCGAAATGGAGGTGGTCTCTATCCCCAGAACCTCGGTATTCTTCTCCTGGGTGAATTCGCTTCGTCCCTTGATCTGCTGGAGATTACCTCCAGCATACCAGTTGTTCCTTCCCTTACGGTAATTGAGTGTACCGTCAAACCCCCAGGTGCCAAGAGTGCTCCCGGTGGCGGTGAAAAGTCCGCTCCACTGGTCGGACAGGGATTTCTTGGTGGTAATGTTGATTATTCCGGCATCGCCGTCAGTCCTGTACCTGGCGGATGGTGTGGTAAGGATCTCGATGTCCTCAACCGAAGCTGCAGGGATCTGCTGGAGAGCGGATGTCCCTTCAAGTGGACTGGGCTTTCCATCAACATAGACAAGGAAGCGGGTACTTCCACGGAAACTAAGGTTACCGTCACTGTCCACGAGGACAGAAGGCAGTCCGGAAAGGATGTCAACGGCGGTACCTCCCGAGGCCGTCACGGAAGAAGAAGCGCTGATTTGCTGACGGTCAAGCTTGTACACGATACGGTTCTTCTCTCCCGTAACAGTCACCTCACGAAGTCCTTCTGCAGTACGTGCCAGGCTGATTACTCCAAGGTCACGCCTTTCCGGCGATCCGGTACCTAAAGTTAATTTGTCGCTTACAAAGGTGTCATAACCCATCATCCTGACAAGCACAAGCACCTCTCCTGAGGGAATGCTCCCAATGTTGAAAACACCAAGGGAATCAGATGCCCCGTAAGTGATGATCCTGTCCTCCAGATCCGTTACCAGGATGTCTGCTGAAGGAAGCGGTGCACCGTCGGAGGCATCGACCACTTTCCCTGAAACAATATGGCTTGCCCGCCCCGTCTGGCAGACAGCCGGAATGAGGTAGATAATAATGGAAACTGATGCCAGGAGGAGCCTTTTAATCATTACAGTCTGTGTGAGGCTGCAAATTCCGGAGTAATGTAATTGAATGACGACTGGCAGCAACATGCTGAGAAACTCTGGGCACATGACACCAGATCGTCCCATTGATTCTTGGAAAGACCGTTACGGAGCATCTCTCCCGTGATTCCGTCCTTGACCAGGCCGTAGATGAAACCGGCGTTGAAGTTGTCTCCCGCGCCGATGGTGCTGACAGTCTTTATCGGCTCAACAGGATAGTCACCGACCGGTCCCCTGCTGTCGATAATCTGCAAGGGTGCCGATCCGAAGGTGCAGATGAAGTTGCTGCAACGGGAAGAGAGCTTCTCATCGAAGACCTTCTGCGCATCGCCGATGCCGAACAGGGTGATGAAATCCTCATGGCTGCCCCTCACCACATCGGCAAGTTCAAAGTTTTCCCAAAGGGCATTGCCGATGTTTCCCAGATCCTTCACATGGGAAGGACGGAAATTGACGTCGTAATAGAGGATTGCTCCCTTTTCACGTGCATGTTCCAGGAAGCGTTTGACCAGGGGCCGGCAAGCCGGATTGAGGGCATAGAACGAACCGAACAGGACTATGTCGTCCTTTTCGATCTCAGGATAGACGAAATCCGGACGCTCTTCCTGGGCATCCCGGTAGAAGATGTACTCGGCATCATTCTTCTCATTGAGGAAGGCAAGAGAGAGCGGAGTCTTGGATTTCAGCATGTTGACATAGTCCGGAGTGACTCCGTTCTCCTTCATGAAATCCTTGATCATGGCACCGACCCTGTCGTCTCCGAACTCGGAAAGGAAATCGGACGGGATGCCGCACCTTCCAAGGGAAATCATTGAATTGAATGTGGATCCTCCCGGGACCGCCGCCTGTGGCTGGCCTCCGCGGAAAACTATGTCGAGGACAGTCTCCCCTATTCCTATGACTTTTCTCATAACTCTGGTATTAAGCGTCAGGAGAACTCTATCTCCTTGATTATCCGTTTCATTCCCGCATATTTCTCAAGCACCCACATCACGAAGCGGATGTCGGTGTTGACGCACTTGTTGTAGCCCTCCGTGTAAGAGGTGTCGCTGGCAAGGGATTCCAGGTTGCCATCGAAAGCCAAACCGATGAGGTCACCTTCAGCATTCAGTACAGGACTTCCTGAATTCCCTCCTGCAATGTCGTTGTCAGTTATGAAATCCACTATCATCCCATGCCTTTTCTTTCCCACCTTGAAGCCCCAACGCCCCCAAAAATCCTTCTCAAGGAAATACTTCTGGCGGTCATTCAGGTTGTAATCATGGTTGGAAGGGTCGTACTTCTGGAGAATACCGGCCGGAGTCGAATACCAGTCATGCCAGACTCCGTCATTGGGACTGAACCCACCTACCCTGCCATAGCTTATCCTCATGGTTGAATTGGCATCCGGGTACTGAATCTCTCCACTTTGGAATCTCATCCAATAAAGAGCCCTCTTGTACTCGGTTTCCAGCTCGACAGCCTTGGACCGTTGATCCTGATGACCGTTCCTTTCGTTATAGACGGAGATGGAGGAATCTGAAATAAACCTTCTCAGAGGATCCTGCTCAAGTTCCTCCATCGTTTCCATAGCCTCGACCCTGGACTTGGAAGAAGCGAGGCTTCCATCCCAGAGGTATTTTGCCATGGAAGCGAAGTCATAGCCGAAACGATCCTGGACCCAACGCTGATAGGGGCCGAAGTAGTAACTGTCAAGATTGGTGAAATACTCCCTTAGGGCATATTCCAGAAGATCTTTCTCGACATCCGGGTCCGTCTCCGCAATGGCGGAGAGCAAAACCTCCTTGGCTTTCTTGACATCCTTGGAATTCCAGGCGCGGAGCAGGTAACTTCCGACGAAAGTGCCGCGCATTATAGTCTCCCTGAAAACCGCCTTGTCACGCTCGACCGAAGCGGTCTTTGAATATGCTTCCGTGAGATCACCTATCAGGTTCCCCCAGCGGTCGGTACGGGTATCTCCCCCGGCAATCCAGTTCTTCATCCTGCGCTCCTGGGAAAGTTTCTCATCCTTCACCCGGAAACGCCTGTAACACTCTGCCATTCCAACATTGTTGACTTGGGAGTTGCTCAAGACGAAATAACGGTCGGAGTACTTGAGCCTTACATAAGGATCGGCATCCATCCTCCTGGCCATGATCTTGAGCTGATTGCCCCTGATCTCGTTTGAAACCGGCAGGACCACTTTCTCCTGATAATCGATCTCAGCAGAGGAAGCATACCTGTCAGTCCTGCCAGGATAACCGATCACCATGGCAAATGAACCCGGGGAATAACCTTTCAATGAAACTTTCAGGCTCTTCTCATTCCTTACCGGCGCACCATCCTCATAGATCCTGTAGATTGCAAAATCACAATTGTGCCTGGGCCAGGTGAAGTTGTCGGTCTCCCCTCCAAAATATCCTATGCACACAGGAGGAGCAGCGACCAGGCGGACGTCATCGTAAACCTTGTAGGCTGAGATATAAGATTTCTCCCCCGCCCACATTTCACTCAGGATGCATGTAAGACCCGTGCTCTCTTCGTACCTTTTCTGTAGAATTGACGCTATCCTTCTCTGGGAAAAAGGCTTCCCTTCTTCATCGTACTGCTTCCCGAGGGCGGCTACCTCGTCCGTCACGTCGAAAACCCTTTTCAGGAAATAGACATGCTCTCCTTCCACGGGCAGTTCCTGCTCCGATGACATCGCCCAATAGCCTTCCTCAAGGTAGTCGTGCTCCGGAGTACTCAGGGAAGCGATGTTGGAATAGGCACAATGGTGGTTGGTGATTATCAGTCCATTGTCGGAAATCACACTTCCGGTGCAATAGAAACCGATAGAGACCACTGCGTCGGAAACGGTTGTCCCGGGAGCATCGGCATTGAAGATCTCCCTGGCTGACAATTTGAGGCCGCGGGCCCTCATGTTCTTTTCCAGGGCTGAATTGATGTCCTGGATAAGCCACATCCCTTCATCGGCGTGGGAAAGCGCCGGAATGAGAAAGGCAAATACAGTGATTATAAACCTTGATAACTTCATTACCTTACACGGATCACATCTCCGTGGTCCTTGATGACCGCTTCCTTCCACTTGTCCGTATAACCAGGGTTGGTGATACCTGCGGGAGTGCCGTCATTATACCTTGAGTGCTTGAAACTGCCGTCTTCTTCCTGTGCCTTGACATTACCGTCGATGAACTTCACGGTGATCATCTCTTCCAATTCCACCCAGTTCCAGAACTGACGCTGGGCAGTGTTCACAGAGTAATCCGTCAGCATCTTCTTGACTGGGGCGAACCAGTCCTTGCTGTCAAGACCCTTCTTTTCAGCCTTGGGCAGGATTGAATTGTAAGCGGCCAAGGCCTTGGCATCCATCTCTGCCACCTTGGAGAACATCTGGTCGTTCTCGAACTTGTCGATGGCCTCCCGGACGGTCGGAGCCATAATGTTATAAGCCTTGTAGCAGTCGTTTGCAACCCTGTTGTTGATCCAGAACGAAGAGGTCTTTGAATATTCCAGCATGCTGCCGTTACCGACCTTGAAGCACTCGGGAACCTCGTTGGTGTTGGAATATATGGGGGTAATGTAAGAAGTTGCAGCATCGTCGGTACCGAACCAGATAATTCCTCCGACAACGTCGGGAAGGTCATGCCTGGCCTGGGCGACAAACCAGAAACCGGTCTGCTGGGTGGCGATAGCTCTCTCGTTGACATAATTCCAGCCGTCTTTCTCGAAGCCCATCGGCCTCCATCTGTAAGGGAGGGCGTTGCCACCGGCTCCGATGTCGGTGGTCATGTCGAGAGGAGTACCCTCGTAGTGGTCCCTCATGGCATCTGCAACGTTCTTGACTGTGATCTTCTTGGAGGGCTTCACAAAGAGCGGCAACCTGTGATTGAGGTTCTTGCCGGTGATGTAATCATAGTAGGCAGAAGCAGGTTCAGTGACCATCTTGCCATCCTTCTCATAAGTAAATTCACCGCCGGTCAGGATGTTGAAAGCGCTCCATGCCCTGGCGTCGCAACCCCTTGCTCCACTGAAGCTCACCGGACCGAAAGCTGCGCTGAAGTCAAAATCCTTGTCCTCGCCGCTGAACCAGCCGTGCTTCCTTGCGAAATCGATCATTCCGGGAGCATAGATACAGTTCTCAGGATCATTCTGGGGGAAAGTCTGGATACGTACCTGATTGGCATGTGAGCAGATGTATCCGTCTGGAATCCTGATGGCGACATAGTTGATACCCTTCTCGTCAGGTCCCTTCCCTACAAGGTCCATTACCCAGGCCTCGTTCTTGTCGGCGATAGAGAACGATTCTCCGGAAGAAGCGTAACCATATTCATTGGCAAGAGCGACGATGGTTTCGATGGCTTCCCTGGCAGTCTTGGCCCTCTGGAGGGTGATGTAGATCAAGGAACCATAGTCCATTATTCCCTTTCGGTCCATGAGTTCCCTGCGTCCTCCCCAGGTGGTCTCGCCGATAATGAGCTGGTACTCGTTCATGTTGCCCACAGTCTTGTAGGTCCTGCTGACCTGGGGGATGCTGCCAAGCGGCCTGTAGGAATCCCAGTCCACTACATCGAGCATTGTTCCCGGCTTCCATAAAGCTGCCGGGTGGTAATATAGCTCTCCATAAAGCACGTGTGAGTCTGCAGCATAGGAGACGATGTTCGAATTGTCAGCGCTGGCACCCCTGGTGACGATGATGTTGGTACAAGCTTTGCTCCTGGATCCTCCGGCCAGGAGAAGAGAAAACGCCAACACAGCGCCCATGATTGATCTTCCGGTCATTTTGTGATTATTTTAATATTGCTTAATTTTGTCCGTTAATCTTATGAATTGTAAAGATATGAAAAAAATATTGTTTGCGGCACTGGCTCTGCTCTTTTCAACCGGAGCAGCCTTCGCCCAGCAACAGCAGATGAGTCCCGAGGAGAAGGAAAAGAAGATGGCTGAATTCATCCAAAAGGAGATTGAAAAACTCGAAACCACCCTAAAGTTGGAAGATTGGCAGGTATTCTACACCGACTCAATCCTCAACCATGACTACCGTGCCATGCAGGAGGAACTGGACGGACTCCAGGAAGCCAAGGTCTCCAGCATGGATCTTTACACCAAGGCCAACGACAAGTGGGCCGAGAAGATCTACGTGGCGATGCAAAGGGTGCTGAACGAAGAGCAGTGGGAAAAGT
>CAMHFA010000066.1 GCA_946184255.1 uncultured Bacteroidales bacterium | reverse complement strand
TTCCGTTAAGCTGGCAGAGTTTCCTGACAGTAGTGTGGTACTTCCGGGCAAGGGCACCAAGGGTGTCTCCCTGCCTGATAGTGTGGTACTGTGCAGAAGCAGCCGCCTTCCTCTCAGCCTCAGCCTTCTTCGCTGCCTCTTCCTTATCCTGGGTGTCACCCTCGATGATGTCAATCTCTTCCTGCTCATCTTCGGGGACATAATTGCTGGAAGCATTAAGATATTTCTTCTTCAACACGAAAAGCCTGTGCCTCAAGACACCTGAATGGAAATCGATAAGCCATTCGGGATCGAACGCATAGCCTTTGTATCGGGTTTCGAAATGGAGATGTGGACCAGTCGAACGGCCGGTGGATCCGCCGAGCCCGATTATCGAACCCGCATCCACCCACTGGTCTTCCGAGACGATTATCCTGGAAAGATGGGCGTAGAAGGTTTCCAGACCGTTCTCATGCCTTATCACGACCAGATTACCATAGGCCTTGTAATACTTGGCCATACGGACCCGTCCCCCGAAAGCGGCATAGACAGGAGTGCCAGTCTGCAACGGAAGGTCCACACCCTGGTGCCTGCGCCTGTGGCGGTAGCCGAACTTGGAATAGACATCGGTCTGGTTTGGACAGCGATATCCGCTCAGGGAATCGACTATCCAGAGGCCGATCTCGTCAGGAAGGGTCTCAAGGGATACCCGATAGGGATCGGGATATTCGTGTTCCCAGTTGTCAGAGAACACCTTGCTGTCCAGGGCATAGCTGGGATCCTTGTAGTACTTCCATGTGTAGTCGGAGAAAAGAAGGATCTTTACTCCCGGGTCAGCCGTGTCAATGGTATCCATTGCACTGGCATTGGTACCGTCCATGGACTGGACGGGCTGGAAAGCAGGCCTGGGAACTATCAGTTCCGCCTGCTTCTTCGTTCTGATTGTAGTGTCCTGCGCCTCGGCAGGAGTCCAGGATAATATCGAGACAAGGGCCATGACAATGGTGCTTGCCGACAATTTATTCAAAATCATCAAGTTGTCTTTAAAGTTTAGCGTCAAATCTTTCGATGAGCAGTTGCTTCGTCTGCTCAATCTTCTCTTTCAACAAAGCGTCCGATGTAGCTTCACATATAAATCTGAGGTAGGGTTCCGTGTTGGAAGGACGGATGTTGAACCACCACTCGGGGAATTCTACACGGTAACCGTCGAAATCCATCTGGGCGGTAGGAGTTTCACTTGAGGTGAAAAACTCCCTGACGGCATCCATCGCCCCCTTTTTGTCCTCAATACGGAAATTAATCTCACCGGAATTCTGGTAGCGGGCAATCTTGCCGATAAGCTGACTCAGCGAGACTCCCTTCTTCTTCATGGAAGCCACCACCCTCAGGATCAGCATCGAAGCAAGAAGTCCGCTGTCGGAATAGAAGAAGTCTTTGAAATAATAATGCCCTGCCAGTTCACCTCCCCAGACACCATCAAGCTCGCGGAGTTTCTTGGCAGCAAAAGCACGGCCTACCTTCCAGGTTTCCATCCTGCATCCCATGGGAGCCAGGTATTCACCCACCGCCTTGGAACTGCGTATGTCCTGAAGGACGATCCCTGTAAGTCCTCTCTCCTCAACGTAATAATGGCCAAGGACAGCTATCATGAGGTCAGGTGAAATGAACTGGCCCTCGTTGTCCACGAACATCACCCTGTCGGCATCACCATCGTAGATGACTCCCACATCGGCCCCGACTTCCTTGACCAGGGCCTGGAGAGGCTCGACATTCTTGAGGATGAGCGGATTCGGCTCATGGTTGGGGAAATTGCCATCCATCTCCTCGAAAATGTAGGCAGGACTGTCGCCGAATATTTCCCTGGCATAGAGACCGGCCATTCCGTTGGAAATGTCAATGGCAATCTTGAGACCGGAATAATCCCCCTTGAACTGAAGCAGGAAATCGAGATAATCCTTATGGATGTCCATAGGGACAACCTTTCCCCTCTTATCTGCTACCGGAGTCGGTCTTCCTTCCTTTATCCAATCCTGGATCTGTCCCAGACCGGAATCCAGGCCAACCGGAAGGGCATTCTCCCTGGAGACCTTCATCCCATTGTATTCCTTCGGATTATGTGAAGCGGTTATCTGGACAGATGCCTTGAAACCATAGTTCGCTGTTCCGAAATAGACCATCGGAGTCGTACTGAGACCGATATCGTACACATCGGCACCTGCATCCGTAATACCCTTCAAAAGATACTCGTGTACCTCGGGAGAGGAGGTACGGCAGTCACGTCCGACCAGGACCTTGTCTGTCCCCAGAAGTTCAGGAATAAAATATCCAACCTTGTAGGCGGTGTTCTTGTCGAAGTCCACATTATAGACTCCACGTATGTCATATGCATGAAAAGCTCCCATAGCCTTATTTGATTTTAGTTGTGTACCTTGCTGAAACCTTGCCCTTGGCGATACCTGTCAACTTCTTGGAAATGATTTTCTTACGGATCGGTGCCACATGATCCACAAACAGGTCGCCGTCCAGATGTGACATCTCATGCTGGACCATCCGGCAGGCGAACTTGTCGAATGTCTCCGTCACTTTCTCCAACTTCTCGTTGTAGTACTCCACCGTCATGCTTTCCGGGCGGACAACATCGCAATATATTCCTGGAACGCTGAGGCAGCCTTCGGAATACTCGCACTTCCTGCTGCTTTCCTCAAGCACGACAGGATTGATCATTACCCGGGTGAAATCCTTCAGGTAAGGATAAATGTCCACCATGTCGCGGCCGTCAACTATCAAAACCCTGACACTCTCCCCTATCTGGGGGGCTGCAAGTCCGCAACCCTCGGCCTTTGCAAGGGTTTCCTTGAGGTCCGTGATCAAGGAAGCCAGATACTCCTTATCGCCCAGGTCAGCCGGGACGGCTACTTTCCTGAGTACTTCGGATCCATATAAATAAATAGGTCTAACCATAATGCCCGTTATAGTCCTTTGTTCTTCCGGTCGAGGTAGCCCTGAAGGATTATTGCGGCGCTTATCTTGTCAACCGAATTCTTGTCACGCCTGTCCTTTGCCTTCATGCCACCTTCAATCATCGCCCTGTGGGCCAGTACTGAAGTGAACCTTTCGTCTTCAAGGGTGACCGGGATGTCCGGAAAACGTTTCGAAAGGACCTTCAGGAACACTTCGACGTCGGCAGCAGCCTCGGAAGGAGTGTTGTCCATGTTGACAGGAAATCCCACCACGAATCTTGATACGGTCTGCGTTGCAGCATAATTTTTGAGATAATCTATTATCTTTGCAGCAGGAACAGTGTCAAGGGCGGAGGCAAAGATTCCGAGCGGGTCACTTACCGCAACCCCGACGCGCTTGCGTCCGTAATCTATGCCTATTATCCTGTCCATGAACTTGCAAAGTTAAAGAAAAAGGCCTTCAAGTCAAAATTATATGTCCAAAGATAAAAAAGGAAGAGCTACAATCAATTACAGGCTTACCTTGGTCGATGACGACACCCACGATAAACTGTGGTCGAGGAAGTTCAACAAGTTGAACGTCCTAATCGCCGCCATTACCTGTCTGGTGGTGCTGCTAACCCTTATCTGGTGCCTTGTCGCGTTCACTCCTCTCAGGACCTTTATCCCGGGCTATCCGGATGCAAGGACAAAGCACGATGCAATACAGAATGCCATAAGGATTGACTCCCTTGAGAATGTGATAACAAAATGGGAGTTCTATTCAGAGAACCTGCGCAGGGTGGTAGAAGGAGAAGAGCCACTGAAGATAGACAGTCTGATGGAAGCCCGTAAGGGTCAGAAGGAAATAACCGAGAAAGACCGTGATGCCCTTGCAATGAAGGATTCCCTTCTTAGAAAGGAAGTGGCTGCGGAGGACAAGTTCAGTATTACCTCCGGAAGGCCGCAGACCCTCCCCATTGAGGGAATGCACTTCTTTACGCCTTTGAAAGGAGTGGTTTCACAGGGATACGACAAGGCCCTTCATCCCTATATCGACGTCACGGCGCCAAATAATTCGGTAGTTATGTCAGTGCTTGACGGAACTGTGATTTCCGCAGGCTGGACAGATGAGGAGGGTTACACCATAAGGATCCAGCACGACGGAGACATCATCTCCGTTTACAAGCACAACCAGAAGCTCATGAAGAAGACAGGTGACAAGGTCAACGCCGGCACCCCTATCGCTATTGTAGGCGGGACCGGAAGCACTGCTGACGGAGAGCACTTGCACTTCGAGCTCTGGCACAAGGGAGAGGCTGTCGATCCCACAAAATACATTAGTTTCTGATGGAGAAACGAAGGATAGCGATACTCGGATCCACTGGATCCATAGGGAGGCAGACCCTTGATGTAATCAGGGCACACAGCGACCTTTTCGAGGTCGAACTCCTTACCTGCAACAGCAGTTTCATGGCCCTGGCTGCCCAAGCCAGGGAATTCGATGCCAATAATGTAGTAATATGTGACGAGACCCGCTACAAAGCCCTTTACGATGCCTTGGATGGCACTGACTGCAAGGTCTTCTCCGGGATGAAGTCCGTCTGCGACCTGGTCGCCAGCGACAGGGTGGACATAGTGGTGGCATCCATGGTAGGATTCAGCGGTCTTGCTCCCACAATTTCGGCAATCAAGGCCGGGAAAGTGATCGCCCTTGCCAATAAGGAGACCCTCGTGGCAGCCGGATCCATAGTGATGGAACTCTCGCGCAAGTACAATGCTCCGATACTCCCGGTAGATTCCGAGCATTCCGCCATATTCCAGTGCCTGATGGCCGCACAGGGCAACAAGCTCAGCAAGATACATCTGACTGCTTCAGGAGGACCTTTCAGGACCTGGTCAAAGGAACAGATCTCAGCTGCCACCAAGGACATGGCCTTGAAGCATCCCAACTGGAGCATGGGGGCCAAGATTACGATCGATTCGGCCACTATGATGAACAAGGGCTTCGAGGTAATCGAGGCAAGGTGGCTGTTCGACACTCCCCTTGACAAGATCAATGTGGTCGTCCACCCGGAATCCGTCATCCACTCAATGGTAGAGTTCGAGGATGGAGCAGTGATCGCCCAGATGGCATCTCCTGACATGAGGGAGCCCATACAGTTCGCCCTGGGTTTCCCTGAAAGGCTTCCCCTCAACAACAGGAAACTGGATTTCGCTGAGCTCGGTACACTCTCATTCTTTGAACCGGATCTGGATAAATTCCCGGCGCTGGGCCTGGCATTCAAGGCTTTGGAAAGAGGAGGGAACATCCCTTGCGTGATGAATGCCGCCAATGAGTCCGCAGTCGCCGCATTCCTGAAGGATGATATTCCTTTCTATGGTATTTCCGACATAGTCGGGGAATGCATGGAAAAGGCTGATTATATCGCAGAGCCAACCCTGGAAGACATATTCCAGACCAACTCTTCTGCCCGTGCCCTCGCCGACGGAATGATACTTCAAATGAAAAAGAAATCCTGACACCATGGAAGTTCTCATGAAGATATTGCAGGTAATCCTTGCACTGTCGGTCCTGATAGTCATACACGAATTCGGTCACTTCTCTTTCGCGAAGCTGTTCGGTATCCGTGTGGAGAAGTTTTTCCTCTTCTTCGACATCGGCTCCAGCAAGCTTTTCAGCACAAAGGGGAAATTCTTTACCCGTCTTTTCCCAAAAGCAAAGGATTGGGAGACTGAATATGGAATCGGCTGGCTGCCTCTCGGCGGCTACTGCAAGATCAGCGGCATGATTGACGAGAGCATGGACACGGAGGCTCTCAAGAAGGATCCGCAACCATGGGAATTCCGTACCAAACCGGCCTGGCAGAGGCTTCTCGTGATGGTCGGCGGGGTCCTTTATAATTTCATTTTCGCCATACTCTGCTACATAGCCATCATGGCGATATGGGGCAGCTCATACATCCAGAACGAAGGCAGCAGCATCTATCCCAACGAACTTGGAATAGAGATGGGCTTCAAGGCTGGTGACCGGATACTCAGCATGGATGACTATGTTCCGGAGAATTTCGGCATGCTTCAGGCAGACCTCGCCCGCAGGAACGTGGAGAAAGTCACCGTCCTTCGCGACGGAGACACCCTCGACATCTACATAGACCACTCCAAGATCGGTGATGTGCTCAACACCCCCGACATGTTCGACCTTGCGGTTCCCTTCGTGATCGATTCCCTAATGAAGGGTTCAGCCAATTTCGATTCAGGGCTCCTTCGTGGTGACCGGATCGTGGCACTTGACAGCGTAAGTACCCCGTTCATCCAGGACATGAAGGCCTACCTTGCCGGAGTGCCGGGAACCACCGTGAATGCATCAGTACTCCGTGGCGCCGACACATTGGCAATACCTGTCCAGGTTGACTCCCTGGGAAGGATCGGGGCCTACACGCAGGTTCCTTCCTATACCACGAAGACATATTCTGTGATTGAAGCCATCCCCGCAGGATTTGACCTCACATTCAGTACCATAGGAGGCTATCTGCGCGACCTCAAGCTGCTGGCCACTCCGAAGACCGAGGCCTACAAGTCCGTCGGAAGTTTCATCGCCATAGGGCAGGTCTTCCCTTCCACCTGGGACTGGTTCCGCTTCATCCACATCCTTGCAC
>CAMHFA010000065.1 GCA_946184255.1 uncultured Bacteroidales bacterium | reverse complement strand
GAACCCTTGGCTCCGGGAACGGAACCCTTAATGACGAGAAGGTTGTTCTCAGGGATAACCTTGACAACCTCGAGGTTGAATACCTTCACCCTTTCATTGCCCATGTGGCCGCCCATCCTCATACCGGGGAAGACGCGGGAAGGCCAGGATGAAGCACCGAGGGAACCGGGCTTGCGAAGGCGGTTGTGCTGACCGTGGGTAGCTCCGCCGACACCGGCGAAGTGATAACGGTGGACAACACCCTGGAAGCCTTTACCCTTGGAAGTACCGACAACATCAACGAACTTGACACCATCCATGATGTCACCTACGGTGATAGTGTCTCCAAGCTTGAGCTCACCCTCAAAGTCCGCCGGAAATTCGACGAGCTTGCGCTTGGGGGTGGTCCCTGCCTTTTTGAAATGGCCCTTGAGGGGCTCGCTGGCGTGTATCTCCTTGATTTCGTCATAGGCAAGCTGCACGGCCTCATAGCCGTCCTTTTCAACAGTACGCAGTTGCGTGACAACACACGGACCAGCCTCGATGACGGTGCATGGAATATTTTTTCCATCAGCACCGAAAACGGAAGTCATTCCGATTTTCTTTCCAATTAATCCAGGCATTGGTTTGATTAATTAATTGTAAATAAATACTTTACGTTACTCCGCACAAAATTGCGGGCTGCAAATGTACGAATTAATTTTCAATTAACAAAGTTTTCCACAGGCCTAATCCCTCATAATCAAAGAGAAATCGCTATCTTTGCAGGACTGGAAACAACGTAATGACAAACCATCTTCAAGCTATATTCGGATTCCTCAGCCTGTCGTTTGCAGACTGCCTTGACATACTTATGGTTGGAGCCATAATCTATCTGGTGTTCAGGTGGATAAAGGGATCGGCAGCCATGAGCATATTCATCGCCGTCATACTCCTATTTGTGCTGCGTGTCATTGTGTCCGCCCTCGACATGAGACTGATGAATGCCCTTCTGGGAACCTTCATTGACGTGGGTGTACTCGCCCTGATTGTCATCTTCCAGCCGGAGGTAAGGCACTTCCTGATGAAGCTAGGTTCGCGATACGGCTTTGACGGAAAAGGAAAGAGCATCCTTAGCAAACTGTTTGGAGAGAGGGGACAAGTCATGGGAGGAGAAGCCATGAACGAGATAGCGGAAGCTTGCAGGGCTATGTCTGCCGAGAAAACAGGTGCCCTCATCGTCCTTCCCCATTCCGACTCCCTCAATTATATCAAGGAAACAGGTGACCTTTTGGACGCAAAGGTGTCCAGGAGGTTGATCATGAATATATTCTTCAAGAATTCCCCCCTCCATGACGGAGCTATGATAATAGAAGGAGACAGGATAGTGGCCGCCAGGTGCACACTTCCCATTACTCAACGGAATGACATCCCGGCGAGTTACGGGATGAGGCACAAGGCCGCGATTGGAATCACTGAGGAAACCGATGCTGATGTCGTGGTAGTCTCAGAAGAAACGGGGGGTGTTTCCTTTGTCCATGAGGGTAAACTTACCCCTATAGGCAACATTAATGAACTTAAATTGATACTCGTTCCGCAGGAAGAGAAAGAATAAGAAGGAATGGAGGAGAATGGAATAGACAGAAGGCTTGAGAGCAAATTGGGATTTGACAAAGTCAGGGCGATGGTGTCTGACCGTTGTTCGACTGAATATGCTGTCGGCCGTGTCTCAGAGGAGGAGTTCTGTACTGACGCCAAAGTCATCGGTCACAGGCTTGCCCTGACCGACGAGATGAGGCTCATCATGATGTTCGAGGAGAGTTTCCCCACCAACGGCTACATCGACTGCCTCGACTTCCTTGCACCTCTGGCCAACACGGGGTGGAACATCGACCTCGGATCTCTTGGAAAACTCCGTACAATGGTAGAAACCGTTCGGAGGCTTACCAATTTCTTCATGTCCATAAAGGATGGGATTTATCCCAATCTCAAGAAGATGAGCGCTCCTGTGATGAGGTACAGCGCAGGATAGATATCATTCTGGACAAATACGGAGATGTCAAGGACACGGCCTCAGACAACCTTCTCCAGATCCGCAGGAACCTCAAGGCAAAGGAGGGAGCCATCTCAAGGAGGGCCAACGCAATCCTGAAACAGGCACAGGCAGAGGGGCTCGTCGATGAAGATGCCGGGCTTTCTGTACGGGACGGGAAGTTGCTGATCCCTGTGAACAGTTCCAGCAAGAAGAAGATTCCGGGGTTTGTCTATGATACCTCCGCTACTGGCAAGACAGCTTTTGTCGAACCTGCGGAAATAGTGGAGCTGGAAAATGAGATCTTTTCCTTGCGAGCCGAGGAGACTCAGGAAATCCAGAGGATCCTTGCTGTGTTCAGCGACTTTGTCAGGCCATATGTTCCTGACCTTATGGACTCGGCCAGGTATCTCGGAGAAATCGACTTCCTTGTGGCCAAGGCACAGGTAGCCCTCGACTTCAAAGCTGGGATGCCTCTCATTTCCGATGCCGGGGAAATGAATCTTCGGAAAGCACGTCACCCTCTTCTTGAAAAGGCGCTGTCAAGGGAGAAGAGGACCATTGTTCCAATCACTGTCAAACTTACTCCGTCCAAGAGGATTCTTCTTATCTCCGGACCGAATGCCGGAGGCAAATCGGTGTGCCTGAAGACCACTGGGCTTCTTCAATACATGTTCCAATGGGGTATGCTGATCCCGACTTCTGAAACATCGGAACTCCCGGTGTTCGACAGGATCATGGTGAGCATCGGAGATGACCAGAGTATCGAAAACGACTTGAGTACCTACAGTTCATTCCTGGAGGATATGAAATCAATGCTCAAGGCCGCTGACGGAAAAACCTTGATTCTGATAGATGAGTTCGGATCCGGCACTGAGCCGGCCGCCGGAGGAGCGATCGCAGAAGCCATCCTTGCCGAAATGGATCGGAGGGGCGCCTTCGGAGTCATAACCACCCACTACACGAACCTGAAGTTGTATGCCTCAGGACCTGACACAGGAGTGATAAACGGTGCAATGCAGTTTGACGCAGCCAAGATCCAGCCTCTTTTCAAGTTGGACATCGGCATGCCCGGCAACTCTTTTGCCTTCGAACTCGCCCGCAAGATGGGGCTCCCTGAAAACATAGTCAAGGATGCGGAAAACCGGGCTGGTGAAGAATTCGTCGGGATGGAAAGGAACCTTCGCAAGATAGTGAGGAACCGCCGCGCCCTGGACGAGAAACTCCAGAAGATAAAGAACACGGACAAGACTCTCGACAGCATCACCGAGCGTTACCAGAAAGAACTCGAAGGGATAAAGCAGACAAAGAAGGAAATACTCGACCAGGCCAAGAAAGAGGCCATGGAAATAGTCCAGGGTGCCAACAAGACCATCGAGAACACCATCCGTACCATTAAGGAATCCCAGGCCGACAAGGAGAAGACTTCCGGCGCGAGAAAAGACCTTCAGGAATTCATCACAGCCCTTCAGACAAAGAAGGAAAGTGAGAAGAAAGTCCATGACGACTACATAGACAAAAAGCTGAAGCAGCTGTCCAAAAGAAAGACTCGCAGTGCCTCAAGAAAGGGAACAAAGGTCGGCGAAGAGAAATCTCCCGTCACGGATAAATTCCGCTCCGGTCCCCTGAAGGTTGGTGAGAAAGTAAAGGTCAAGGAGAACGGAATGGTAGGAGAGGTAGTCCGTGTGTCCAACAAAGCTGTCTCGGTCGCCGTCGGTAACATTACAACCAAGCTTCCGGTTGACAGGGTGGAAAGGATCTCTTCCAATGAATTCAAGGCAGCAAGGAAAGAGACAGTGAAGCCCAGATCGACCGCCATGGACAATTCAGGATTGAGGGAAAGGAGGTTGCGGTTCTCTCCGGAATTGGATGTGCGTGGGGAAAGGGTCTCGGACGCCCTTGACATAGTCATACATTACATTGATGATGCGATCATGCTGGGTGTCGGTTCCGTGAGGATCATTCACGGAAAGGGTACCGGGGCGTTGAGAGACGAGTTGCAGAAGTATCTCCGGACTGTTCCCGGGGTGGGTGCCGTTCATGACGAGCACATCCAGTTCGGCGGTTCCGGAGTCACGATAGTTGAATTTGAATAAGTAAACTAAAAAGCTATGAAAAACAGAGAGAAGAAACCGACAGCGAGGATGCTGTTGGGAAAGAGGGGAGAAGATGTGGCGTGCTGGTTCCTGGAGTCGATGGGACACCGGATCGTTGCCCGGAACTACAGAACAGGACATCTGGAGATTGACATAATCTCGACCGACGGGAACGGCGTACATTTTGTTGAGGTAAAGAGCCGGATGGCACCCATTGCCGCGGCACCTGAAGAGAATGTTACACCGCTGAAACAAAGGAAGATTGAACAAGCGGCTCTGAAATTCCTTCACGGAAAGAAAGCGGGACTTGAAAGTAAATTCCCGGACGTGCATTTCGATGTCGCTGCGATTGTTTTCAACAAGGGGAAGGAAGATGTGGAATGGTTCCCTGATGCCTTTGTTCCGATGTATTATTAGGACATTTCGAAACACTCTATATGAACAATAATAACTATTGCGTGATAATGGCCGGAGGCAGTGCCAACCGTTTCTGGCCGATCAGCAGGGAGTCCAGACCCAAGCAATTCCTGGACATAGCCTCATCTGGCAGATCCCTTATCAGGATGACTTACGACCGTTTTTCAAAGCTTGTCCCCAAAGAGAATATACTGGTAGTCACCCTGGATAAATTCGGAGAACTGGTACAGGAACAGATTCCTGAGCTTCCAACCAACAATCTGTTGCTTGAGCCCTATAGCCGCAACACCGCCCCCTGTATAGCCTATTCGACCCTGGAAATCATCAAACGGAACCCCGACGCTACTATCGTTGTAACCCCTGCCGACCATATCATTACCGACGAAGAATCGTTCGGGAAGGCAGTGGAGGAAATCCTGTCTGAAGCGGAAAACAAAGGAATCCTTATGACGATGGGTATCACCCCTACCGGACCTGACACGGGCTACGGTTACATCCAGGTGGCCGGAGGCAAGGCCGCCGCTCAATCCGATGAACCGGTAAAAGTCAAGACTTTCACTGAAAAACCCGACAAATCACTGGCGGAAGTGTTCTGCAAGAGCGGAGAGTTTTTCTGGAATTCCGGAATTTTCGCCTGGAAGGCTTCGGTAATCCTCGAAGAACTTGAGAAATACCTCCCGGATGTACTGTCTTTCTTCAAGGGATGGGATACCATGCGTGGCAAACCGGAGGAAAGATCATTCCTTCAGAAAGCCTATTCCGACTGCCCGAAAATCTCCATAGACTATGGGGTAATGGAAAAAACCGACAGGGCCTGGCTCTATCCAGTGAAATTCGGATGGTCCGATATTGACAGTTGGGATTCCCTTTTCAATGCAGTCCTTTCAAAAGATGAGGAAGGAAATGTCTCAAACACCGACAACAGCCTTTTCAGGGAAAACAAGGACAATCTGGTAATCACTGAAAACAAACGTAAGATCTACGCAATAAAGGGTTTGAAGGACTATCTTGTGGTTGACACAGACGACGCCCTGTTGATCTGCCCGAGGGATGACAAGCAATTCAAGGATTTCATTGCCGCCCTTGGAATGCCCGGCTACGAGGAATTCAGATAAAAGAAAAGCAATATGGACAGAAGAAAGTTTATTGGTAGTTTGGCTATTCTGGGTACTCAAGCTGCCATAATGGATGCTGCGACCATCGGACACCTGGGAGACCTTTCAGCCGAAAAGAGTCCTAGAAGAAAAAAGACCGGCAGGTTCGATGACAATCTGGTCTGCATTATTTCCGATCTTCATTGTAATCCGGATGCTTACCAGGAGGCAAAACTGCGCCGCACCATCACCGAAATCCTGGCAATGAATCCCCTGCCAAGGAACGTGATCGCTCTTGGAGACCTTGCTTATCTTCAGGGAAAGGTTCCTGAATATCTGAGACTTAAAGAAATTGTAGCCCCCCTGGAAGCTTCTGGTATCAAACTTACGATGGCAATGGGAAACCATGACCGAAGGAAGAATTTTGCCTCGGTATTCCCGGAGAAAGCCGCAGAATCACGAATGACCGACAGGCTGGTGTTCGTTGTCGAAACTCCAAGGGCAGACATTATCCTTTTGGACTCGCTTCAGGAGAGCAGTCCGGATCCTGATCAGGGAATAGTTGCCGGAGCATTGAATGATGAAGAGAAAGAGTGGCTGCAGGACACCCTCGCCTCATACACCGAAAAACCTGTTTTCGTAACTGCCCACCATGCCCTTAATGAAACAGGGATTTCTGCCATGCTGGTGGACAGCAAGACTTGCTGTGGATATATTCATGGCCACCTTCATTATTGGCAGCCTGGATGGTTCCGCAAGAACTACAGGCCTGAAAACAGGATTATCCGTTCTCTCTGCGTACCCTCCACGGGTCATTGGGGAGACATCGGCTACACCCTTCTCCGCCTGGAAGAAGACCATGCCGTTGCTTCCCTGCACCAATACGAGTTTTTCTTCCCCTCCCCGCTTGAGGAAGGAAAGGAAAAACCCGCGCTCTGGTCAATGATTGAGGAAGAGCACAAGAAGGCTGTCTGCAGATTCTCCTATTAGCAGTTCATTGCTCCACAGCAGTGGATGACCTGACCGCTGACATAGCCGGAAA
>CAMHFA010000064.1 GCA_946184255.1 uncultured Bacteroidales bacterium | reverse complement strand
GACCTTCCACAGGATCATCTCTGGGGTCCGCGCGGCTATTATAAGGATCCGTTCTACAAGGATGCCCAGGCCATTTTCGTTAGCGAAATAGGCTACCATGGTGCTCCGAATATTGAATCTATCGAGAAGATGTTCACCAAGGACTGTCGATATCCTTGGACCAAAGACGGAGACTGGAACGAAGAGTGGATGACCAAGTCGGTCCGGCCCCTGCCATTCTTTGTGGAATTTGAGGGCAGAAACGACCTGATGACAAAGCAGATCAACCTTCTGTTCGGATTCAGGCCGAAGACCTTGGAAGATTTCGTTGCCGCTTCCCAGAGCACACAGGCTGAGGCGATGAAGTATTTCGTAGAGAAGTTCAGGGGTGAAAGGTTCCGCCGCACCGGTATCATCTGGTGGAACGTCCGTGACGGATGGCCAATCGTTTCAGACGCCATTGTGGACTACTATAACTCCAAGAAATTGGCTTACACCTATCTTTGGAATGCACAGAGGACGGTTTGCGTGCTGGTCAACGATGAGGAGGGAGGTGTGCTGCCCCTCAGGGCTGTCAACGATTCGTTCACCCCGGCCGAAGGAAAGGTCAAGGTGACGGATGTCGAATCTGGCAGGGTCCTATACAATGGGAAATTCAGTGTCGGTTCCAACGACCGTTCGCTTGTGGCCGGCCTGCCGGTTCCCACAGGTCAGGGCGTACTGCTTATTGAATATGAGACAGGCGGACAGAGATTCCGCAACCACTATCTCTACGGCGCCCCGCCCTTTGACTTCAAGAGCTACCAGAGCTGGATGAAGAAGGCTGGCATTACCCGGTAGGAGTGCTTAAAGGGTGCTAAATAAAGCCCGTTTTACAGTTATTCCTGGTCGGGGAGGACTTCCTGGAATGAAGCGGGCAGGGTTCCATAGGCATAGGCACCGGGAATAGTAGTGTAAGGATTGACCGGGTCATCCTCCGGCTTGGTGCAGGAGACGAATCCCAGTGCTGCCAGCAGGGTGGCAAGACCGACCTTGACAAATTTCTTTGACGCTATCTTCATAGCATCAAATATATGAAATAATTGTCATTATTTGATTTTTGGCGAAGTATCGCTAACTTCGCGGCGTTAAAACCAAAACAAGAAAGAAAATGAAAAAAATCATCACTCTCATTGCGGCTGCCGTCATGATGACTGTTGCCACCAATTCATTCGCCCAGATGTCCGTTGGTGCTGGTTACCTTCACTCCAACGATCAGGTCACCCTTAAGGGAATCGATCCTATTGATGTCGGAATGAACGGAGCATATGCCGGAGTTTCTTATAATCTTCCGATTGCCGGTATTTTTGGTATTACTCCTGGTATTTATTATTCAATGATCTACACTAACGACAGCGCTTTCAGCGGCCAGATCGGAACCAAGATCAGGGAGCATTACATTAATATTCCGGCTTATCTGAATCTCGGTTTCCAGATTGCCGAAAACGCCAGGTTCTTCATCTTCGCTGGTCCTACCGCCCAGCTGGGCCTCTCTTCAACAGCGGAAGTCTCAGTGGCTGGAAACAGTTCACCTAAGACCGACCGTTACAAGGATGGCAATTACAGCAGGACCAACCTTCTCCTCGGCGGTGGCCTTGGTTTGAATATCAGCAGGTTCCAGATTACTGCCGGATATGACCAGGGTATCTTCAACCTTGACACCACTGATGACGGAACCAAGTGGATCAAGAGCTACGCCAAGGCAGGAATCGCCTATCTGTTCTAATTATTTAAGAACGGTAATAGTACACGAGGCGGGATGGGCATCAGCTCACCCCGCTTTGCTTTACTTTAGCACGGGAGAACAATTGATTCCCATCAGCTTCAAAGAGGAGACGAAGTCTGAGGTAACAGCAACTTGGAATTTCGTGGAGTGGAATTCGATGTTGTACTTAGTCCCCGGATCGTAAAGGTACATCTTCAAAGGAGTCTTGCCCTTATTGGCCTTTACAAGGTCCACGAGCTCCTTGCGGAACTTCTGGGTCAGCATCGGTGTTGTAAGACCGATGGAGAATCCTGCCAGTTTGCTTTCATTGACATTCCCCAGCAAGGATATTTCATTTATCCTGAACGTGTAGGGGACTGTCTTTCCCTGGGCTCTTTCCTCCGGTTTCAGCGAAAACCTTTCACAGATCTCTCCTTCAATGTAGAGACTAGCATGAGGCTGGAGATACTTCATGAAGGCCTCGTAGTCCCTTCCGAACAAGGACAGTTCGTAGGATCCGCTGTAATCTTCCAATTTGGAGCGGGAATAAGGCTTACCTGTCTTTGTCGTCAGGGTCGCGGTTTCCGTGACAAGACCGGCAACGGCGATCTTGGTCTTTTTCTTGGAAGCCTCGCATTCCGCAATCTTGTTTCCAAGTGTAGCCAGTTCCTGGTTGGTGAAGGTCTCCATTTCGAAGGAATACTTGTCCAAAGGATGTGAGGAAATGTACATTCCTACATATTCCTTTTCCTTCTGGAGGATTTCCATTTCATCATCCATCTCGACGTTTTCTGGAATTTCCGGACGAACAGGTTTCATTTCCTCCATCTCTCCGAAAAGGGACATTCCCGAATCGGCCGAATCCTGGCTGTAGAGGGCAGCGTAGCGGGCAAGTTCGTCTATGAACAGGTTTCCGTTCCTGCAAGACATGAAGAACTGGCGGCGTTTAAGCTTGAACGAGTCGAATCCTCCTGAATAGACCAGGCATTCAAGGGCTTTCCGGTTGAGGACCCCGTCCATTCGCTCCACAAAGTCGAAAAGATCCTTATAAGGGCCGTTTTTCCTGCCTTCGATTATCGCATCTGCCACGTTGGTTCCGAACCCCTTGATTCCCTTCAGACCGAAACGGATGTTTCCGTCCTTGTTGACCGTAAAATGGGAGTAGGATTCGTTGACATCAGGGTTCATTACCCTGATTTTGTGGGCCTTGCAGTCAGCTAGAATGTTCCTTATCTCACCGGTGTTGCCGAGATTGCATGAAAGGTTGGCTGCGAAGAACTCTGCAGGGTAGTGGCATTTCAGCCATCCGGTCTGGTAGGAAACCCAGGCGTAGCAGGTTGCATGTGACTTGTTGAAAGCGTATTGCGCGAATTTCTCCCAGTCTTTCCAGATCTTGTCCAGGGTTTTCTCCGGATGTCCGTTGGCCATTCCGCCAGCCATGAACTTGTCCTTGAGCTCGTTCAGTATGGCAATCTGCTTCTTTCCCATGGCCTTGCGGAGCTTGTCAGCTTCGCCTTTTGTGAAACCGGCCAACTTTTGGGACAGAAGCATAACCTGCTCCTGATAGACAGTGACCCCATAGGTGTCGCTCAGGAATTCCTTCATTTCCGGGAGGTCATATTCAATGGTTTCGGTACCAAGCTTCCTGTTTACGAAATTGGGAATATATTCCATCGGGCCCGGGCGGTAGAGGGCGTTCATAGCGATGAGGTCCTCGAAGCGCTCCGGATGGAGCCTCTGGAGCCATTGCTTCATGCCAGGGGATTCGAACTGGAACACGCTGTCTGTGTCTCCGTGGCTGTAGAGTTCGTAAGTAGGCTTGTCGTCAATAGGGATAGCCTCTATGTCGATGTCCTCACCGAAACGGAGTTTTATGTTGTCAAGGCACTTGTGGATGATGGTAAGGGTGTTCAGACCCAGGAAGTCCATCTTCAACATGCCGACGTCTTCAATATAATGACCGTCGTACTGGCTTGTCCAGACGAGTTCTCCGGTGTCCTTGTCCTGAGACAGGCAGATCGGGATGTAGTCGGTCAGTTTTCCGCGTCCGATGATTGTGGCGCAAGCGTGCATTCCAACCTGGCGGATGCATCCTTCAAGTTTCTGAGCATACTTCAGTACTTCCCTGACCTGGTCCGGACCGTTTTCGAGGGCATTCTTCAATTCAGGAACAAGGCGGTAGCAGTTCTTCAGGGTAATCTTGACATCGGTCTCCTCCATGCCCTTCTGGAACCACTTGCCGTCCTTTTCGTAGGATTTGAATCCGGGCTTGAGTTCGTCAAGTTTTGGATTGAAAGGATATTCCTTTTCCACCTTTTCGCTCAACCTGTCTGGAACTAGGCCGGAAAGACGGTTGGACTCATCAAGAGGTAGGTCACGGACCCTGGCGACGTCCTTTATGGCACCCTTGGCGAGCATGGTGCCGAAGGTGATAACGCGGGACACATGGTCCTTCCCGTAGGTGTCATCGACATATTTGTGCGCCAGGCCGAGGTCTTCAAAATCGACATCGATATCCGGCATCGAAATACGGTCCGGGTTGAGGAAACGCTCGAACAGGAGCTGGTATTTTATCGGGTCAAGATTGGTAATCCCAAGGCAATAAGCTACTGCCGAACCTGCGGCTGAACCACGGCCCGGGCCGACCAGGCTACCTCCCTTCCGACAGGCTGCGATATAGTCCTGGACGATCAGGAAGTAGTCGGGGAAGCCCATCCGGCAGATGGTCTTGAGCTCGAAATCGAGTCTTTCCTTCTGCTCCTCGGTCAAGGAGTCACCATAACGATTTGCCGCTCCTAAATATGTAAGGTGACATAGGTAGGCTACTGACCGGCAGAACTCATCACCTCTGTAGTTACCCTTCTTGTCGTTCCGTCCGACGTCGATTACGTCCTTGTATTTTTCAAGATAGGAGTCGATGTCAGCCAGGAAGTCCGGATCGATTTCGTACTTTGGGAGAACATGGTCGCGGTCGATGCTGTACACTTCGACCTTGCCTGCAATCTCAAGGGTGTTGGCAAGTACCTCCGGGTGGTCAGGGAACAGGGCGGCCATCTCTTCCTCGCTCTTGAGGTATTCCTGCTGGGTGTAATGTAGCCTGGGTTCTTCGAATATCTTCTTGCCGGTGTTGAGGCAGATAAGATGGTCATGGGCAGGGCCGTCTTCCTTGTCAACGAAATGGACATCATTGGTAGCCACCACCTTGACTCCCGTCTCTTCGGCCAGCTTGAAAATACCTTCGTTGCTGATCTTCTGCTGCTCAAAGACTTCCAGGGACAGTCCCGGAACCTCTGTCTTGTGGAGCATCACCTCGAGATAATAATCGTCCCCGAATACTTTCTTGTGCCATTCCACGGCCTTCCTTGCGGCCTCCATGTTGCCGGAAACTATGTCCTTGGGAATCTCTCCGGCCAGACAGGCGGAACAGCAGATCAGGCCTTCATGGTACTTCTCAATAATCTCGTGGCTCACCCTTGGTTTTCCGTAGTAGAGTCCTTCGATGAAGCCCAGGGATACTATGTTGGAGAGGTTCTTATAGCCCTGGTAATTCTTGGCAAGGAGAATAAGGTGGTAATAGGCCCTGTGCTCATTATCCTTCAGCTTGGGATCATAGTGCCTGGTAACATACACCTCACAGCCGATGATAGGCTTCACCTTGTACTCCTTTGTCTCCTTGTCCCGATGCTTGTCCGCGAACTTGAAGAACTCCTTTATTCCGTACATGTTGCCGTGGTCTGTAATGGCCAGGGCTGGCATGCCCATGGCCTCTGCCCTGTCGAACAGGGTGGCTATCGACGAGAAGCCGTCGAGTATGGAGTACTGCGTGTGGACGTGAAGATGTACGAAGGCCATTTCAGGTAGTTTGTGTCTTACAAATATACCGTTTTTTTGCATTATATTTGTAAGAAACAAAAGGACTGATAAACACTTTAAGCCATGAAAGGAGATTCATTTTTCGCATTGATAGCCGGGGCGGCCGCAGGCCTGACCCTGGGATTGCTTTTCGCTCCGGAAAAGGGCGAAGAAACCCGTCGCAAGGTTAAGGTTGCTGCAGCTGAGGGATGGGACGAATTCATGGATGCCGCAGACGAAGGCTGGGGCAAGGCCAAGGAGACAGCCGCCGACCTCAAGGAAGGTGCAGAAAGCGCCACATCCAGACTCAGGGCCCGTGCCAGGCTTGCCCGCAGGGATCTCAAGAATCTTAAGGCCACTCTGGCTGACCAGGCTTCCGACATGAAGGAGGACGCACGCGAGAAGATCCTCCAGCAGCTTGAAAGACTCGAGAAGGCCCTTGCTAAGGAGTCCGGAGAGGTTGACGAGCAGGATCCTACCGAATAAGCCTTGGAGATGGGCGAATTCACAAGGCCATTCGAAGACCTCGGAAAGGAGGCTTCTGAATATATCGACCTCCGTCTGGATGACATAAAACTCCGGACAGCCAAGGGGCTTTCCATGACGCTCAGCAAGCTTCTCTACATGCTGCTTGTCCTGTTCGTCGTGTCCATAGTCCTTACGGCTGTTGCTATCGGAGGTGTCATGTGGATAGGTGAAATGATTGGCAGCTATGCCGGAGGAGCCGCGATAGTGGCAGCCTTCTTCCTGCTCGTTCTCGGGGTTCTCATCCTCTTGAGGAAGAAGCTTTTCCGCGACACATTCGTGCCGTTGTTCATCAAGTTGTTCTTTGATGATGATAAATAGTGGAGAGCCATGAAGTACAGTGAAATCAAGACGATGGGGCAGCTTGAAAAGGCGCAGGAGCAGGTCAAGGCCAAGCTAAGCAACAAAGGAGACGATGTTCGTGCTTCATTTTATGACATCAAGGAGACATATTCCCCGTCACATCTGATGATGTCAGGCCTGAAGTCCTTCTCATCCTACATTCCCGTCGACCAGCTTCTCCTGACGACCGTCCGTCGCCTTAAACGGCGTCTGTTGAAATAGCCATGTGCTGG
>CAMHFA010000063.1 GCA_946184255.1 uncultured Bacteroidales bacterium | reverse complement strand
CAGCTGGAAGGGATTCCGTCCACCGAGTTGTAGGATGACATTATCCCCCTTGCCCCTCCTTCCTGCACGCAGGCGCGGAAGGGTTCCAGATATACCTCCCTCAGGACCCTCCATGAAGTAGGTGATGCGAAGGAATCATGACCACCCTCTCCGTAGTTGTCAACGTAATGTTTCGGTGTTGCCACGACACCGCCCTCTTCAAGGGCCTTCACGTAAGCAACACCCATCAAGGAATTCATCAGTACATCCTCTCCGTAGCTTTCCTGAGCCCTTCCCCAGCGCTGGTCACGGGTGATGTTTATCACAGGTGCATAAACCTGACGTACACCTACTGCTCTCAATTCTTCAGCGACCACTTTTCCGACCTGATAGTACAAGCCGTCGTCGAAAGTTGCCGCCATCGCAATGCTCTGCGGGAAGCAGGTGGCATTCCCCCACTGCGCTCCATGCAGCGCCTCGCCATGCTGGAGTACGGGAATACCCCATCTGTTAGCCTCTATTGAGATTTTTGTATCCTCATTGATCTTCTCAGCAACGGACTTGGGATCATTGGGAAGATTCTGGTCCGGAAGGAAATGCCCGATGTTGCGGATATGTCCCTTCGCATAGTCCCTGCTGCTCCATGAGGGAAGGGACAGGAGCTGGGCGCTGACCTGGTTCACCTTTTCTTCCAAAGTCATACGGCTCATGAGATCCTTCACCCGCTTTTCCACCGGCTGGTTCTTGTCCCGGTACTTGAAATTACCCTTCTCGAGCACCGGACCGTTTGCCAGGTCCAAGCTATGGACTCCGGGACCAAGATCCTTATGAAAATGAGCCCAAGGGACATTTACTTCGGCAGAAGAGCCTTCAGGTACTTCTACATCAAGACTGATTTTTTCACCATCTCTCTTGAAGGATACTGAAACCTTGCCTTTAACCGTCGGGAAAGAAATACTGCAGTCATTGAATATGTGTTCGTCAGGACTCACGGAGAAACGCTTCCAGCCAGCCTCTGTAGGATAAACCCCGAACATCTTTGTAGGGAAGACCGCCAACGGACCGCCGCTCCATGCATGGTTGACGGAACCACAGTCCCAGTCTCCATTCACTCCGACATTCCAGTTTTCAAACAAGGTGTCGAAATCCGGGTGGTTGACCATGAAATCATAGCGTTTGCGTTCACGCTCCAGAGCATAGTCTCCATGCCCGATACAGAAGAGGGCTTCCATGATATATTTCTCCATGTAGGGACTCGCATGCTCCTCTTTCTTCAGAGTTTCGAAAATAGCCTCATACTTGTCCTGTCCGGCTATTCCAGCCACAACTGCAAGGGCCTGCACCCTGTCGTCAGTCTCACCCTCATAATCAGGATGACGGTAGCAAGTGCCGGTCCATGCCACCCGGTTTATGGCATCCTTGATCTGATTCATCTGCTCCCAGTAGGAACCGCCCTCATTTGGATTCCCGAGAACATCTGCCATGTCCGAAATAGACTGCAGGGCCAGACAGTACCACATCGACTGCAGGAGTCTCATGTCCCTGTTGTCACCCCAGTCCCCCCAGTTCCAGTCGCCGTCATGCCATTCGAGAAGTCCATCCTTACCAACGTGATACGTGGCAAGATACTTCTTCACAGCAGGGTAAACATATTCAATCGTGGCTTTGTCGCCTGTGTTCATGTAATAAGTCCAGAAGCCGTAGCGGCCAACTGCAGCAAGCATCTGGCAAGGCAGTTCAACCCCGTAGTTGCCTGGAATCGGCGAGAACAGGATATCATCCGGTCGCTGCCAGTCGCAGAGTTCACGGATTCCCTTTCGGACAAGGGCATGAAGCGACGGAGAATAAGTGTAGAAGCACTCTCCAAGTATGGTCACTATGTCTCCCCACCACTGTCCCCGCTCTCGCTCAGGGCAATCGAAGAAATTATCGCGTGCATTGACGTAGATGGTTCGCAAACCCTTCTCCCAGAATTTGTTGTAAAAAGGATCGTCGCAAGTGAACACTCCGTCCGGAGTGGTATCATAACCGGTCTCACGGTATTGTATTCCAGTAACCTTGGCCCCGTGCTGGACTGTGAGGATAATTTTCATTCCATTGAGCCAGCCAAGTGACTCGTATTCCTGTGTACCTGCCTTGGTGATATATTCAGCCCTGAGACACTGCTCTCCGACCTTGGCGTGATCTGTCTCGATAAGGATCCTTCTGCCTCCTCTGTCAGACTCTACAGTAATTATGGGAGTCATTTGCATGTTATAGGGCAGTCGCGCCACCAGCGTGTCACATTCCTCTCCAGGATGTGTTTCGAAAGCGGCTTCCTTGATTCCGAAGTCTTTCCAGAAAGGAATAGGACGTCTGTGGAGGGTGCCGAGAGTGCTCTCGATAGCCAAGGCAGGAGTGAAACCATCCAGGTCACCGGTGTGCCAATCCCCTATATCTTCACGGGCATCGAATGATATGCTTGTCTCTGAAAGCCTGTAATTAGGTTCCGGGCAATTGGCCTTTCCGTAGGCTGGAAGGGTGCGGCAAAGCCAGCTTCCATCGCTCACTACTCCAATCTCAGGGCAATCGAACCACATCTGGGCCCTTCCGCTTCCCAAGTGGGAGAAGCCGTCCTTACCGAAATACCAGAGCAACAGGGCTATCTTGTTTTCTCCCTTCTTCAGATAAGGAGCAAGTTCTACCACATCGAAATAACTGTCGTGAGGATTGGGTCCCCTTTTAAGTTGACCTTCAAAGACAACCATCTCCCCGTTGACCCAAAGCCAGTACTTGCTGTCCACGGCTATCCTGGCCGGGGCCGAAGCCGGAATCTCATCCAGGGATATGTCCTTGCGGAAGGCTATCCATTGATTGGGTGAATCCGTCTCCTCGTCCCATGATGTTATCGTAGTACCCTGCTCGACAGTCTCATCAACAGGTATGAAGACTGCAGATTTTTCCTCTTCCTTTACCGGTTTTGAGCATGCTGCGGCAAAGAGTACAAGAAAGGAAAGAATTAGGAAAGAGTGTTTATTCATTACCTAGAACTTGTTAATTACTACTGGTTTACCTGCCTTGAAAGCGACTTTTTTACGCTTGTCTCCGTACCTGACCGTATATTTCCCGGAAAAGTCCGGCACAATGGTCGCCGACTGAAGCTTTCCGTTCTTCCAGGTCATGTCCACGGTATAACCACCCCTCGCACGGAGGCCTCTGACCTCACCTTCATTCCATGATGAAGGAAGGGCAGGAAGAAAATGGATCTCGCCATTATGGGACTGGAGGAGCATTTCAGCTATGCCCGCGGTTCCTCCGAAATTACCGTCTATCTGGAATGGCGGATGAGTGTCAAACAGATTGTTCATAGTGGACTTGGCAAGAAGGGCATTGACGTTTGCTCCAGCCTCCTCCCCATCACGCAGACGGGCGTAGAAATTGACCAGCCATGCACGGCTCCAGCCAGTGTAAGACCCCTGACGTGTGACAGGATCTTCGTTGTACTTCCGCCTGCGTTCTATCGTACGCTTTGCTGCTGCGAAGAGTTCAGGATTCCTGTCGGTTATGACCGTCCCGGGATACAGCCCGAAAAGATGGGACATGTGGCGGTGCCCGGGTTCGACCTCCTCATAATCTTCAATCCACTCCTGAATGGTGTCGTAACGCTTCCCTATCCTTATCGGAGGAAGCTTGGCCAGCGCTTCCTGAAGTCTCACCCTGAAACCGGCGTCATCTCCAAGTATTTCAGAGGCACTGAGGCAAGCCTTGAAGAGTTCCGTGGCAATTTCAATGTCCATCGTCGCCGAATAGGTTAGGTTGAATCTCGACCCGTCATCCATCTTGTAAGCGTTCTCCGGAGAGTTCGAGGGAGCTGTCGCAAGGTAGCCGTTCTTGTCTGTTACCATGAAAGAGAGAAGGAATTCAGCTGCCTCTTTCATGGAAGGATAGGCCTGGGTGCGGAGATAATCCTTGTCACAGGTGAAGAGATAGTGTTCCCATTGATGGAGGGTCAGCCAGGGTCCGGCGATAGGGAAAGTACCCCAACCTACCCCGTCGCTGATAGAAGTATGCCCGAACAGGTCCGAAACATGGTTGACAGTCCATCCTCCGGCACCGAAGGTCTTCTTGGCGGTAACCCTTCCGGGAACCCGGATGGCGTTGATCCAGTTGGAGAAAGGAATGACAGTCTCCGACAGGTTGCAGACCTCGGCAGGCCAGTAATTCATCTGGATGTTGATGTTTGTGTGATAATCGGCATTCCAGGCTGCGTTGATGTCCTGGTTCCATATTCCCTGGAGATTGGCAGGAAGCCTTCCAGGACTGCGGGAAGAACCGGCCAGAAGGTAGCGTCCCAACTGGAAATACAGGGCTGCAAGAGCAGGATCATCGGCCCCTTCCCTGACCCGGTCCAACCTCACATCTGTAGGGACCTCGGCCATCGACGGATCTCCCATTGAAAGGGAAACCCTGCCCATGACTGACTTATGATCCATTGTATGCCGTTCAAGCAGAAGATTGTAATCTTTCCCCTCGACAGAATTCAACTGGCCGATACAGAGTTCCATAGGGTCTATGGAACGGTCGAAGTTGAGTTTCTCGAAGTTATAGTCGGTGTTCATGGCTACGGAGACCACCACCTCATCTGCCTTCTCTACAAAGATTGAATTACCTGATGCAGTCAATGAACCGCCTTTGCTCACTGCCTTTATCCTTCCGGCAAATTTCATGTGGGCACCGGCCTTGCCTCCCTGCTTGTCGGGAAGGTCTATCAGCTGGCCGGAAACTGCAAGGATTCCGGGACCGTCAGGATAGATAGCAGCATTCTCCTTCCTTTCATAACTCAGTTTGAAGGAAAGTGCTCCGGGATGGTCGGCCGACAGACGGATGATTATCACATCGTCCGGAGCAGAAGCGAAAACCTCACGAGAGAACTTTACTCCACCGGCAGTGAAATAAGTGGAAGCCACACCGGACATCAAATCCAAAGAACGTTCGAAACCGCTTGTCCCCTCCGGATAGAAACCATCGGCATCATTTGAACCCCTGTCGAAGAAATCTATGAATATCTCTCCGAAGGTCTGGTAGGATCGTATCCTCATCGGATCTCCTGCCAGGTTGGCATGGGCAAGTTCATTGGCCTGCGCAATCTTCCCCTCCAGCAACAATTCCTGAATCCGGGGCATTATGGACGCAGCATCTGCATTTCCATCCTCAGGACAACCTGCCCACAAACTCTCTTCATTGAGTTGCAAGGTCTCATTCCAGGTGCCTCCATACACCATGGCGCCAATCCTTCCGTTACCTACCGGAAGGGCCTCATTCCAATCCTTGGCAGGTTGCTTGTACCATAAGGTTGTGGATTTGTCCGGTCCTGCACCCAGCAAGGGCATCCCTGTCAGGGCGGTCAACACCACCACGAGAAGTGGATATATTCTTCTAAACATCAGTCAGACAATTTATTAATAAATCATTTCTCCCAGATGAAGCGATAGTTGAACCTTCTGTTCGGAGCGGTGTCACCATGGATACAGAGGGAGATGGGCTCCTTCAATTCCCCGGTGTTATCAACCCACTTGAAATCAAATACCGCCTTTTTTCCAGCCACTCCAAGAGCAGAAGCCGGGACCGCAATTTCCATCTGAGGACCGTCAACTGCGAATCTGGCCTTGCTGATTTCCTTCCATTCTCCGTCCACAAATCTCATAACAGAAGTCGTCCCGTCTTCTGAGACCGTGCGGTTGACCAGGATGTCATACCCATACCAACCAGTCCCGGAATCCTGATCTGTATCGACGAGGAGCAGCATCCAATCAGGATCGGTGCAGGAAGTGATATCAGATCCGCATTTGACATAAAAGAACACATTGCCATCCCTGCCAAGAGCCACTTTGGAATCCTGGATGTCGTTACGCCCTGTGGAATCAGTATAGTGCAGACCTGCGTAACCGTCTGCATCCCTAAAGGTTATGTCTCCGCGTGTGTCTCGATAGACCACCTCCACCTTGTCCCAGTCCTCGAAGGAACCATCCACGGAAATCCGTTTGAATCCCTTGTTGACAGGTATAGGCCTGACTCCTTTATACCGTCGGATGTTCTGGGCCATCTGACGGAAAAAAGGAGGCGTTATACTGGTCCACGAAAGCAAAGGAACTGTTCTCCCTTCCAAGGAACCAGGTATCTCCGAAATTATACTTCCCGGCAGTCCATTCGTTCCAGTCGTTGAGGTAGATGAAAGGAGGATCTACGGCTAGTGCATCTTCCCATCGTTCCTGGAAATATATCCCTTCGCCTTCCGTCCCGCCGACGGGCAGGTCATATTCATTAAGGGAAGGCTCCCCGGTATTCCTCGACCATGACTTGCCGACACCCATGGTAGCTCCCTTCATAGCAAGGGGATGCTGTGCGGGAGTGACGGCGCATTCCTCAACCTCTCCATTGTGTTTCGAGGCAAGTTCGAAAGGAGTCATTCGTTTGACTCTCTCGTCATCCATGCTGTAGCCGAAACTCCAGTTGTCCTCGGTGCCCACATACCGTTCGGTTCCATGCTCGTGGTCCACCCCCCACTCGTAATATCCCCACCACATATTCCTCAGGGTGAAGAACTCGAAAATCTCGGAAGGATAGTCCGAAGCCTTGGCCTCAAAGTTACCGGTGGCATCGACAGAAGGGTCAGCGTTGTAAAGGAGGAGAGGCTTCCCGTTCCAGTAGAACCAGAGGTCGGAGTACTTGTTTTCCTTATAGTAACGCTCGTAAAGGGACTTGACGACGTTCACGGG
>CAMHFA010000062.1 GCA_946184255.1 uncultured Bacteroidales bacterium | reverse complement strand
ATGACGCAGTGGACAGCAATTATTTCCGCGACAGGGATGCGCATCTGATCTATTACAATGCACTTTGCCACTCTCAGAGGAGCGACGGCAGCTTTGGTATCGATTCCTGTCCCGGGGAGGCCACGGGGCCAGAACTTTCAGTAGTTTCCGACGAGACCGTATGGCCAGGCTCGATGAAGGGTGCAGAGGCCCTTGCAACCGCTGCAACATATTCCTGGATGAGGAAGGGAAACACTTTCTATGTCACTTCTTTACGTTCTTCTGTCTTATCGTCCGAGGGTCTTGAACTGGAGATTCAAACCGAGTATCCTTTCGAGGGGACGGTTGTCCTCAGAGTCAGCCAAAACCTTTTGGGTAGCGGTGTCAATGTCAAGCTATACATCCCTGACTGGGCTGTTTTAGTCGGTATGCAGCGTAATGGCCAGAGTGTCCAGGCACAGATAGGGAAAGATGGTTTCCTGACATTCGGGAAGCTTAAGACAGGAGACGTGATTCAGTTGGATTATTCCTATACCCCCAGGCAGGAACCTGTCATTAATGAGTATAACAATAAACAAGGGAAGGCGAGGTATTTCAACGGACCGCTCATCCTCAGTGAAGAAGGCAAGCCCATATATCATCTGATGGACACTACGGTTACAAAGGCCTCAGGCTATCACCACCAGATTATCTTCAATGGTCTCTGAGCTTATAGGGAAATACATCTGGTTGATCCAGAACCTCAGTGCCGCCGGCGACCGGGGGCTTTCCCTTCATGAGATAACCGAAAGGTACGAGAGACGCTTCGGCCAGGATTATCCCCGCAGGACATTCAACAACCACAGGCTTGCAGTCAGCGATGTCTTTGGAATCGAGATCGAATGCGACCGCAGGACCAATCGTTACTATATTCCTTTCGGAGAAGAGGCCATGGATGACGAAAAAAGCATCGGGTGGCTTATCAATACATTTACTGTCAATAACTTGCTGGCTCTTGGAAAAGGGCGGCTGAGCGGCAGGGTAAGTGTCGAGGAGGTTCCTTCCGGCCAGAAATACCTGACCAATATCATGCAGGCGATGGAGGAGGGGCACGAACTGGAGATCGTTTACGGGAAGTACAGTACCACATATTCCGAAAAACTCCACATCCAGCCCCTTGCACTGAAGGAGAACGGACGCCGTTGGTATCTGGTCGCCTTCTGCCACGAAAGGGCGCTGAGGGGCGGAAAGGAGGTCCCGAATTCGGACCTGGGGGCATGGAGGGTGTACGGTCTGGACAGGATAGTCTCCCTTGAAGAGACTGAAAGGACTTTCAAGATGCCCCGGGGCTTCGATGTGGATGCATTGTTCAGCGAGAGTTTCGGTGTATTTTTCCCGAAGGAAGGGGAGAAGAGTGTGACGATACGTTTCAAGGCGCCTGAAGGGGAGGCAAGGTATCTCAGGGACCTGCCGCTTCACCATACTCAGGTCGAGGAAGGAAAGGATCATGACGGACAGGTCATTTTCAGGATGAGAGTCATTCCGGACAGGGATCTTGTAATGGAGTTCTGCCGACTCTCCGGAAGGGTTGAAGTCATCGAACCGGAGGAGGTCCGTTCTTCCGTCAGGGATGCTCTGGGAAAAGGATATGAGAATTATAATCAATGAATATGAAAACAACCGGATTTGCCATTGCGGCAGCTACACTGATGATGATTATGGGTTGCTCACAGAAAAAGGCGGAGAACAGTGCCGCTTTCATCGGACCTTCCGACATCCAAGTCGTTGAAGGGACCATGACTCCGGAGACCCTTCTTTCTTTCGGAAGGCTCTCTGATCCACAGCTTTCCCCGGATGGGAAATGGATCCTCTATGGAGTCAGTTATACTTCCATCGAGGAGAACCGCTCCTGCAGGAATCTTTTCCTCCAGGTAGTCGGCAGGAATGAGGATGGAAGCCTCGTTTTCGGGGATAAGATTCAGTTGACCTGTGAGGGTAAGAGCGTAGGAAATGCCCGCTGGAGTCTTGATGGCGGACATATCTTCTTTACTCAGGGAGGACAGATCTGGAAGGCCGCATTCAAGGGAGAAGGCGGCAAGCCTGCCCTCGGAGAGAAGGTAAAGCTAAGTGATGTTGAAGGGGGAGTTGGGGAATTCCTGCTCAGTCCCGACCAGACCCAGGTCCTTTTCACCAGCACTGTCCCCGGAGCAGTCAAGACTCCGAAGGATTTCGATCCTTCCCTTGACAAGGCCAAGGCCTATGTCACCGAGGACCTGGCCTACCGGCACTGGGACCACTGGACGACAGAGCGTCCTCAGACTTATGTAGCCCCCCTTGTAGAAGGAGTTGAGATAACGAAAGACAAATCATTGAATATCCTTGATTCCGGAGCTGATAAATACGAACTCCCGATAGAGCCTTTCAGCGGAATTGAGCAGCTTTGCTGGAGTCCGGACGGGCAGATGGTTGCCTACTCCTGCAAGAAGGTTGACACCGGTCGTGAATATGCTTTCTCTACCGACACCGAAATCTACATCTACAAGATAATTACCGGAGAGACCGTACGCATCGAGATGGATGGAGGCTACGACACTGATCCCGTGTGGAGCCCGGACGGCAAGCATATCGCATGGATCAGCATGGCGCGCAACGGTTATGAGGCAGACAAGACTCGCCTGATGGTCGCTGATCTGGCTGCAGTAGAGCAGGGTGGTGACGGACAGACTGCCATCCCCGGCATCCTAGGTGTCAGGGAACTCACTGCCGACTTCAAATACAATGCTGAAGGCCCGGTCTGGGCTGCGGATTCCAGGACTATCTATTTCGCATCCCTTACCGAAGGACTGAAGGCTATCTATAAGGTGGATGCCGTTGCAGGTGCATTCAGTGAAGAAGGAAACAGGCTTGACATCGCTGTCATTCCGGTAAGGATCACTCCTGAAGATGCCTGGTACGATTTCAATTCCCCGTTCGCTGTCGTGGATGGAACCCTTCTCGCCAGCTATGCATCCATGGAATTTCCTACGGAACTCGTTGCAGTCAACGAAGAGGATGGATCATTCTCGCGTATTTCGGATGAAAACGGCCATATTCTCGGCCAGCTTGATCCATGCAGCATCGAGGAGCGCTGGATTACCACGGTTGACGGCAAGAAGATGCTGACCTGGGTCCTTTATCCTCCAAAGTTCGATTCAACCAAGGTTTATCCTGCTGTGGAGATATTCCTGGGCGGTCCCCAGGGAACTCTCAGCCAGGGATGGAGCTACAGGTGGAACTACCGCCTTATGGCCTCCCAGGGCTACATAGTCATCCTTCCGAACCGTCGCGGTACAACTGCATTCGGTCAGGAATGGTGCGAGCAGATCAGCGGTGACTACATCGGTCTCAACATGCAGGATTACCTGAGTGCGGCCCGTGAGCTCAAGAAAGAGCCCTATGTAGGCAAGTTGGCAGGTTGCGGAGCCTCTTACGGCGGATTCAGCGTCTATTACATGGCTGGAATCCACGGCGACGTGTACGACTGCTTCATAGCCCATGCCGGTATATTCGACGAGAAATACATGTACTACGAGACCGAGGAGATGTGGTTCCCGAACTGGGACAACGGAGGTCTGACAGAATATTCATTCGCTCCCGGAGAGCAGGGCCCTCGGGGCGATGGCAAGACCTTCGGTGGAATCCAGCAGGCCGGTTCCCCTTGGAGCAATGCTCCCAAGGCGGTCCGCCATTACTCCAATTCTCCTGCGGTGAATGTTACAAAATGGCACACCCCGATACTCTGCATCCACGGCATGATGGACTTCCGCATCCCTTACGACCAGGGTATGGCAGCCTTCAATGCCGCACAGATGATGGGCGTTCCCTCAAAGCTTATAGTTTTCCCTGAAGAGAACCACTGGATCCTCCAGCCCCAGAATGCCTTGTTCTGGCACAGGAGCTACTTCGACTGGCTGGACCGCTGGTGCAGGTAAATAATGATTCGGAGCAAATTGGATATGGAGGTGCAGTACCTCCCCGGAGTGGGGCCCAAAAGGGCTTCCCTTCTCCGTACTGAACTTGAAGTCAGCACGGTAGGGGACCTGTTGCACACTTATCCGTTCCGCTATATCGACAGAAGTTCAGTAACCCAGATAGCTGATGTAAGGGGAGGAAATGCCTATATCCAGATCCTTGCACAGGTCGTTTCTTCCGAATTGACGGGGAAGGGCGCCAAACAGCGCCTCAGCGTCCTGGTCAGGGACCTGAGCGGCGAGATGGAGCTTGTCTTCTTCAAGGGAATCAAATATACCTACGACCGCCTTAAACCGGGGAGCATCTTCCTTTTCTTCGGGAAGCCTGGCGTTTACAACGGGAAGATGAATATGGTCCATCCCGAAATAGACAATCCTCCTACGGAAGGGGCACAGAATTTCTCCGGAACCCTGACGGGAGTCTATCCTTCCACGGACAAGCTTCGCAACGGGGGAGTGACCGGGAAGGTGATGAACAAACTGATGGCCGAGGCCATTGACCTCGCCATCGGAGACATCGAAGAAACCCTTCCTGAATATATCCTCAAGGAGAAAGGCTTGGTTCCTTTGAAATACGCGGTCCGAAACATCCATTTCCCATCCGATCCTACAGCCCTTTCAAAGGCTCAGTACAGGCTCAAATGGGAGGAACTCTTTCTCCTTCAGTTGTCCCTGCTGAAGCAGAAATACGTCCGTTCCAGGGCTGAGAACGGCATACTGATGCCAAAGGTTGGTGTCGCTTTCAACGCATGTTACAATGCCCTTCCCTACGAATTGACAGGAGCCCAGAAGAGGGTGATAAAGGAGATCAGGTCAGACATGATGAGCGGCCATCAGATGAACCGCCTTCTCCAAGGTGATGTCGGGTCCGGAAAGACAATGGTGGCTGTCCTGACATCCTTAATAGCCGTAGGCAACGGCTACCAGGCCTGTATAATGGCACCCACCGAAGTCCTTGCCCAGCAGCACTATGCCAACATCACAAAGTACCTGGCCCCTACAGGAGTCCGTTGCGAGCTTCTCATCGGATCGACTACCAAGGCAGAGCGCAGACCGATACACGAAGGGCTTCAGGATGGCTCTGTCGGGATAATAATAGGCACCCATGCCCTTATCGAAGACGATGTGAAGTTCAAGAATCTCGGGCTGGCCATAATAGATGAGCAGCACAGGTTCGGTGTGGACCAGAGGTCGAAGCTTTGGTCCAAAGGAGCCACTGCGTCTCCACCCCATGTCCTTGTCATGACCGCCACTCCTATTCCAAGGACCCTGGCAATGACATTCTATGGTGACCTGGATGTCTCGGTCATAGATGAAATGCCTCCCGGAAGGAAGCCTATCCAGACCATGCTGATCGGGGAAGGAAAGCGTCCCGCCATGTACAACTTCATCAGGAAGGAGATAGACAACGGCCGCCAGGTGTTCATAGTATACCCTTTGATCTTCGAGAGTGAAAAGTTGGACTACCAGAATCTCGAAGCCGGTTATGAAGAGATCGTCCGGCGTTTCCCGATGCCCCGGTACAAGGTCGCAATAGTCCACGGGCAGCAGACCAGCGATGTCAAGAAATTCAACATGGATGCCTTTGCCGCCGGAAGGGCGAACATCTTGGTATCAACCACTGTGATCGAGGTTGGGGTTGATGTCCCCAACGCATCCATTATGGTCATAGAGAATGCTGAGAGGTTCGGACTGGCGCAGCTTCACCAATTGCGCGGGAGGGTCGGCCGCGGCTCTGAAAAGTCCTATTGCGTCCTTATGCATGGCAACAAGGTCAGCAAGGAATCCCGGAGGCGCCTGGAACTGATGTGCGCTACCGAAAACGGATTCGACCTTGCTGAGGAGGACATGAAGATGCGCGGTCCCGGGGATCTGGAGGGTACGCAGCAGAGCGGCCTTCCGATAGCTCTCAACATCGCTTCCCTTGCCCATGACGGCCAGCTCCTGTCGGATGCCAGGAGCTATGCAGAGCATGTCCTTGCCAACGACCCTACTCTGTCGGAGAGGGTCAATTCTTCCCTGGCGGCCGAGTTGCGCAAGGATAAATATTCAGTTAAGGATTACAGCAAGATTTCCTGATACCTCAGATTTCGGATAGCCGGGGGTGGTTGCTGTCTTTGGCGGAGAGGATCACTTTATCCCGAGGGATACGCCAGTCTATTCCTATGTCAGGATCGTCCCAGGCGATTGCACCTTCTGCCGACGGGCAGTAGAAATTGTCACACTTGTACTGGAAAACGGCCTCTTCGGAGAGGACGCTGAAACCATGGGCCATTCCCCGCGGAAGGAAAAGCTGGAGATGGTTCTCCCCGGTCAGTTCGACCGCAACATGCTTCCCGAAGGTTGGAGAACCTTCCCTTATGTCCACTGCAACGTCCAGGACGGAGCCCTTCACCACTCTCACAAGCTTTGCCTGGGCATATTCTCCTTTCTGGAAATGGAGGCCCCGTACAACCCCGTAGGACGATTTACTCTCATTGTCCTGTACAAAGTTTACCTGTCCGACAGCGATCTCGAATTCTTCCTGGTTGAAAGACTCGAAGAAATAACCCCTGGAGTCCTCGAAAACCCTGGGTTCGAGGATTACCACTCCTTCAATTCCGGTTTCAATTACTCTCATTCGTCTGCAAGTTTCATCAGATAGGCACCATACTGGTTGCGGGCCATAGGAGTGGCCACCTTCCTGAGGGTTGCTGAGTCTATCCAACCTTTGCGGAAGGCTATTTCCTCAAGGCATGCTACCTTAAGACCCTGCCTTTTCTCTATGACTTCGATGTAGTT
>CAMHFA010000061.1 GCA_946184255.1 uncultured Bacteroidales bacterium | reverse complement strand
TGGATTCTGAAGGACTTCCGTTCGCCCCGTCGTGTGCTCGACGGCATTCAGGACTACTACAACCGCAAGGGTCTCTACTCTGACAAGGGCGAGAAGAAAAAGGCCTTCTACGTGGTGAAGGAATGGTACGAGAAAAAAGAACAATGGAACAAACAACAGTAGTGATTATAGGAGCAGGCCCCGCGGGATCAACGTGTGGCCTGCTTCTCAGAAAAAGGAATATTGACTGTGTGCTCGTTGACCGAGCCACCTTTCCACGCGACAAAATCTGTGGCGGTGGACTGACACCCCGTTCGTATAAGTTGCTATCGCAACTGCTGCCTCAGTTCAGATACGACTATAACAGCGTACACCGTCTGAAACTCTGCATCGAGGGCGAGCAGGTGCTCGACTTCCAGATGGCCAGCGAGATTCGCATCGTGAAGCGCAGACAATTTGATGCGCAGTTGTTAGAAGAATATCAGAAGAACGGTGGACAGTTTATCAACGAGGCGATGACAGTCATCGAGGAGAAAGACGGACAGGTCATCGTCACTCTGAAGTCGGGTAGGCAGATAGCCTGTAAGTATCTGGTGGGTGCCGATGGTGCCAACAGCCGCGTGAGGAAATACCTGAACCCCAAGTCGGATCACGGCATTCTGTGTATGGAGCAGTACGGACCGAAGTCGAAAGATAACGCCATTGTGGGCAACCTGTCGCGTTTCTATCAGCAGGGTTATTACTACAGCTTCCCCAACGAGAGCTACGACGTGCAGGGCTTCGGCGACATGAGAACCACGCCACAGACATTCCGCAAAGTGCTGAACCAAATGGGCTGTCCCGATCTGAAAGCCCTCGGTGCCTATATTCCCCAAAGCATCGACTATCCACTGCGCAGAAATATCATCCTGATTGGCGATGCAGGCGGTTTCCCCAACCGTCTGACTTTCGAGGGACTGTACTACGCCTTCCTCACAGCCAGTCATGCAGCTACCGCCATCAGCTCAGGCACCAGCTTTGCTTTCGTCAACAAGAAGGTGTTTGACAACAAGAAAATGGAAGAGCGTGTTGCCCGTATATTCTATAACGACTTTGGACTGACGGTGCTGAAGTTCCTATGTAAGAATGTGCCAAGCCTCATTACTTGGGCGTTCAACCGCGCTGCTAATTAAAATTGAGAGTTGAGAATTGAGACAATAATAAAAGGCCGCGAATCGCGACCTTTTATTATTCATACCTTATTATTCTTATTAGAGGTTGGCATTGTCCTTGCCCCACTCCTCAACAGCAGGAATGATACCCAGCGAGATGATCTCGTCGCGCATCTTCTGCAGGTGCTCGTAAGAAGCCTGCAAAGCAGCCATCTCCTCAGCAGTACCCTCGGGCTGAGTGAAGTGAACACCATCCTTGTCGATAACGGTAGGCATAGCCATCATCACATTCTTGAAGCCATAAGCGTTGACATAGCAACCTGCAGGCCACTTGAAGGGCTCGCCACCCATAGCACCCTCAATCATCTTAACAGCCTGATAAGCGGGGCTCTGGAATGAGCTGCGGCCACGGAGCTTGATGATATTGCTACCACCCTGAGTGGTCATGTGCTTGATCTCAGCCCAACGCTCGGCAGAGAGAGGAAGCTCAGAAAGGGGCTTGCCATCGATGAGGGCCTTGCTAGCAAATACTGCCATCTGCTCACCGTGACCACCATAAGTGTAAGCGTTGGTAACCTTGTCCTGACGAACACCGAACTCCTGAGCCAACTGCTGCTGCAGACGGGTAGAGTCGAGAGCTGCCAGAGAGGTCAGCTGGTTGGGCTTCAGACCAGAGTGAATCAGAGCAGTCAGAGCCGTTACGTCAGCGGGGTTGAAGATCACAACCACGTGCTTCACGTCGGGGCAGTACTTCTTGATGTTCTCACCAAAGTCAGCTGCAATCTGGCAGTTGCCCTTCAGCAGGTCCTCACGGGTCATTCCCTCCTTACGGGGTGCTCCACCTGAGGAGATGATGTACTTGGCATCCGTGAAAGCGACGGCGGGATCGATGGTTGCGGTAATGTTCACTCCGGGGAAAGCACAGTGATCCATCTCGGCAAGGACTCCCTTGAGGCCCGGCTCAAAGATGTCATAAAGGCAGATGTTAGGAGTAAGCTTCAGCATTGCTGCTGTCTGAGCCATGTTAGATCCGATCATTCCGGCGGCGCCGACGATGACCAGTTTGTCATTTGTCAAAAATCCCATTGCTAGAAATAATTATTAGTTTTAAAATCAGTCTTTCTAAAGGTGAGACAAAGATAACAAATTCCCTTGTATTTTCTTTGTAATTCAAAAAATCATTATATTTGCGAAGACTATAGACAACAGACTTACATGGAGCCTCCCAGTTGTATTTTGACTGATAAATCATCCATCGCGGATTCCCTATCCGACGATCCGTTGTCGTACACCCCTTTGAATATTCATAAACCCCTCACCGGAACGTTCCGGGGAGCTTTTTAACTATGGCACTATATCTTAAGAAAGAATTGGAAGAATCCAGGTCGCTCGTAGGCGTCTGGCAGATAACCGAGACTGAAGAGGAACTTCGGGAGCTTGCCTCCGTCCCCAGTGACGAAGAGGAAGAGATTTCCTTTATCACCAACCAGTCCCTGCGCAAGCAGCGCCTTGCAGTCAGGGCCCTTCTCTGTGAATTATTCGGAGAGAAGGTTTATCTCAGCCATCACGACAATGGCAAGCCCTACCTTGAGAACAGCGTGACGAACATCAGCATCACCCATACCGAGAAATATGTGGCCGTCATCCTCAACGATAACGAAGATGTAGGCATCGACATGGAGTCCCTTGCCAGGGATTTCTCGGCTGTCGAACGCAAGGCTCTCTCCGAGGAAGAGATAGACGACCTTGATGACGACAAGCGAAACGAGCAGCTCGCCATCTACTGGTGCGCCAAGGAAGCTATCTTCAAGAGAGTTTCCGCTTATCGCGTGTCTTTTTCCGAGCAGATTGAGGTCGAACGCTTCCGTCCGAAAGGAGAGGGTGAACTGGACGCCACTTTCATCCACAAGGATGGTTACGAGGAAGACTTTGAACTCGAGTACATCACCTTCGACAACCACGTGCTTGTCTGGGTAGTCGGATAATAAACTTAAAAGATCAATACAATGACAGTGCTTATCATCATCATCGCCATCGCGGTGCTCATTTTCCTTTACATCTTCAAGACCCAGCGCGAATTCGTCAGCCTTGAGGAGAAGATGAAGAACGCCTATGGCCAGATCAATGTCCAGCAGAAGACCAGGTGGGATGCGGTCACCAACCTTGTTGAGATGACCAAGCAGTACACCCAGCACGAGCACGATACCCTCGTGGACGTGATCTCAAAGCGCAGGATTGACAACGCCACTCCAGAGCAGATCGCTGACCAGGACAACGCCATCCAGAGTGTCCTGAGCCGCCTGAACGCTGTAGCTGAAGCCTATCCCGACTTGAAGGCCAACCAGATGTTCATAGACACGATGGCAAGCATCCGCCAGTACGAGGAGAACGTCAGGACCAGCAGGATGGTCTACAATGACTCTGTGACCAAACTCAACATGATGGTGCGCCAGTGGCCTTCATCGATCGTGGCCTCCATGCTTCATTTCACCACTCACGATCTTCTCCCCGAAGACACTGCCAAGGCGGAAGCCCCTTCAGTTTCGGACATATTCAACAAATAACATGAGACGGCTTCAGGCAATCCTGGGCCTCTTCCTGCTTTTCCTCGCCGTTCCTTCACTGGCTCAAAGCCAGGTGGACACGGTGAGGATTGATGTAGAATTGCAGGATGATGGTTCCGCTTTCATCCGCGAAAGATGGGTGATCGATGTGTCGGGCGACATTACGGAGTGGTATCTCGGAAAGGAGAACCTCGGCCAGATGGACATCCTTGACTTCATGGTTACTGATGAAACCGGGAGGGAATATGTCTATGAAGGCAAGAACTGGGACATCCACCGTACCCGTCAGGAAAAAGCGGGCAAATGCGGAATAGTCCAAAAGCGTGACGGCTACGAGCTCTGCTGGGGAGTCGGCAGCAGCGGTCCCCATACCTACATTGCCAGTTACACACTCACCGGACTCGTCAAAGGCTATTCCGACAGGGATGGTTTCAACTATATGTTCGTAACCCCTACCGACAATGCCCGGGATGTCCTGCTTACGCTTCGCAAGAACGGGACTATTCTCACAGACGCCAACACCCAAGTCTGGGGATTCCGTTTCCACGGTGAAACAGAGGTTCTTGGTGGCGCCGTGAATTATTGGTCAACAAGGCCTTTCAATTCCAATAGCGCATTGGTTGCAATGGTCAGCTTCGAGAAGGGGATATTCACTCCCTCCCTGACCTACGACAAATCCTTCGAGGAAGTAAAGGAAGAAGCATTCAAAGGCAGTGATTACAAGAAGTCCGAGGGCTGGCTTTTGGAGAATCTCCTCCAGCTTCTCATGGTCTTCATCTTCATCATGGTTCCCTTCCTCGGTATCGGAAGGATGATTTCCATAAAGAAGAGAAAGAAGGAACTGCTAGGCGGTAAGATGAAGGATGTCGCCTGGTTCAGGGACGTTCCGGTCGGCGGCGATCTCAGTGAAGCCAGCAATATCCTCAGAGCCTTCTCAGGAAAGACGATTACCGAGAACCAGAACCTGATTGCCGCGTATATGATGCGTCTATTCTACAGGGGAGCATTCAGCCTGGTCCCCCAGTCCGGGAGCAATGTAGCATTCAAGATAGGCCAGCTGGAACTTCCGGCAGACTCGGTTTCAGACAAGGACCTTTCCCTGGAGTCCGAGCTTTTCGAATTCTTCAAGGAAGCTGCCGGGAATGACGAGATCCTCCAGAAAAAAGAGCTCAGGAGATGGGCTGACCGCAATGCCAAGAGAATATACAACTGGCAGAACAAGATTCCTGATGGAAAAACCCTCAAGACAATGCAGCCTTCTGACGTGCAGGAAGTCTTTGGCTTGAAAAAGTTCCTCAAGGATTTCACCCTCATCAAGGACAGAGGTACCGTAGAGGTCAAGCTTTGGAACAACTACCTCATCTTCGCATCCCTCTACGGCATTGCCGACCAGGTTTACAAGGATTTCAAGAAGGTCTGTCCCGAGTACTTCACCCTGTCACAACAGATGGCTCAGATGCAGGAAGTTACCCCCGTAGTTATCTGGAACACTTTCGGCGACACTTCCCGTTACTTCAACCAGAGTGCTATCAACTATTCCGCCCGTCACAGCACCGGAACTACCCGATGGAGCGGAGGCGGTGGCTTTACCTCTTTCGGAGGCGGTGGAGGATTCTCAGGAGGCGGATTCTCAGGAGGCAGATAAGTGTCTTTTGTCATAAAAGCACTATTTTTGCATCAGGTCTATCCGGCTAACTAGATTGAGATGATTTTGAAGAGGATTATTGCATCATTGATGGTTGCGGCATCCGTTTTCGCGGCCGCAAGTGCCAATGCGCAGGACACGAAAGCCGGAAAAACGGTTGAAGGAAGACTGATCGATGCGGTCGGTGCTATGGAAGGACAGCAATTCAAGGAGGCCATGTCCATCCTTGAAGGGATCCTTTCTGTTGACCCGACGAACGACGCAGCCTACTACTACCTTGGACTCTGCCATCTTTACAACCGGAATGTCAAGGAAGCCCAGACTGCCCTGAAAAAGGCCGCTGAGCTGGACCCGGGCAACTACTGGTACAAGGACAGGCTCGCTATCGCCTATTCCATGACGGGAGAGGACGACCTGACCATCGCAACCTATGAGGACCTGCTGAAGGAATTCCCAAAGAAGAACGAGATCTACTTCTCACTTGTCAACCTGTATCTTAAGCAGAATCAATTCGACAAGGCCCTTGCAGCCATGGACCAGATCGAGACCGTGTTCGGAAAGAACGAAAACGTGACAACCACTCGGTATGACATCCTTCTCCGACAAAACAAGCCTGAGGAGGCCCTGAAAGCGCTTGAGAACTACAATAAAGAGTTTTCTTCGCCATTCGTCCTAACCAAGCTTGGAGACCACACAATGGCCGAATACAAGGATTCGGTCGCCCTTGCCTACTATCAGGAAGCCCTGGAACTACAGGGAGACTACATGCCTGCCCTTCTAGGAGAAGCGGAAGTTTACAGGAGCAGGAGGGACTATGGGGCCTTTTTCGCTGACATCAGCAAGTTTTTGGACAATGAGGAAACCGTACCGCAGGCCAAGGCTCAGTACCTAAGCATGTTGCTTCAACGATCCGAACCCAGGTTCATCCGCAGTTTCCAACCACAGATAGATTCGTTGTACGAAACCTTCGTCCTCCGGCATCCCACAGACAGTTCGACCCTTAAGGCTACCGGCAGTTACTATTATGCCACGGAAAGGCCGGATAAGGCAAAGAGCTATTTCAGGAAAAACAAGGACTTGAATCCGGAAAGCCTTGACGCCACTGCGACCTATGTCCAGTTCCTTGGCTACTTGAGTGATTGGGATGCTCTGTCCACTGCGGCTGACAGTGCCCTGGCGAGATTCCCCCGTGAAACCGCCTTCCTTGAGATGAAAAATGTAGCCTGCTACAACAAGGAGGACTGGCAGGGCATCATCGACAACTGCAAGAAGATGATTGCCATCGCACCGGCTGACACTTCCGTTACAGTTCCAGCCCTGTCCAACATCGGTGACATGTACCATGAGATGGGGAACGACAAGGAAGCGTTCAACTACTACAAAAAAGCCCTGAAAATCAATCCGGACTATGCTCCTGCCCTCAACAACTACGCCTACTTCCTTTCTCTCACGGGAAAGAGTCTCAA
>CAMHFA010000060.1 GCA_946184255.1 uncultured Bacteroidales bacterium | reverse complement strand
AGACACGTCCGCCATTCATAGCCTGGCCAGGGAATTGATGACCGGAGGGACAGGTAATATGTCTATCAACTACGAGGGGAAGACACATTATGTCTATTATGCTCCTGTTGAACGGACAGGCTGGGCGATGTCGATAGTGATTCCTGAAGACGAGATTTTCAGCGAATCAAGGAAGACCAACAAATTGGTGCGGCTGTCCCAGATCATCGGCCTTCTGATGCTTTTCCTTATCCTTTATTTCGTGGCCAGGGATCAGGCGAAGGTAAAGGAGATGTCGGAAAAGGAGCAGAGGATGGCCAGTGAGCTCAGTATCGCCAGCGCTATCCAGATGGCCATGATTCCCAAGGTTTTCCCGCCTTTCCCTGAAAGGCACGACATTGACATATCAGCTCTGTTGGATCCGGCAAGGGAGGTTGGTGGAGACCTTTATGATTTCTATATCCGTGATGAAAAACTGTTCTTCTGCATAGGTGATGTTTCCGGAAAGGGAGTTCCTGCTTCATTGGTCATGGCGGTGACCAGAAGTCTTTTCCGTTCCATTTCTTCGCGTGAAAACAGCCCTGGACTCATTGTCTCAATGATGAACGACAGTATGTTCGAGGCGAATGAGAATAATTTCTTCGTAACATTCTTCTGCGGAATCCTGGACCTCTCAACCGGCCATTTGAGGTTCTGCAATGCCGGTCATAATGCCCCTGTACTGCTCGCTGACAAGAAAGAAATGCTCCAGGTTATTCCTAACCTTCCTTTGGGAATTATCAAGGAAATGACTTTCGAAGAGCAGGAAATCGATCTTTATGATGACGATGCCTTGTTCCTTTATACAGATGGTTTGACAGAGGCCGAGAACAGTGTTCACGAGTTGTTCGGTGAGAAACGGATGTTGTCGGTCCTCACTTCCCGCAGGAGTGCTCAGGAGCATCTGGACATTATGAAGAAGAATGTGTATGACTTCGTAAAGGATGCTCCGCAGAGTGATGACCTGACAATGTTACTCATCCACTTCACCAATGATTCATTGAAGAGGTGCTCCGGTTACCATATGGTGCTGTCTAACGACATAAAGGAGATTCCCCGTCTGAAGGGATTCGTGGATTATGTTTTTGAAGGAAAGAAAGTCGGGCAAGATGTTGTAAATGGTATCAATCTTGCCCTCGAGGAGATCGTGAGCAACGTGATAATGTACGCTTACCCAGAAGGCAAGATAGGGCTGGCAGCTGTTGATGCGACCATCAAGGATGATTCTGTCATATTTACCATCTCTGATAGCGGAGTTCCTTTCGATCCGACAGCAGCACCGGAGGTTGATACCACTCTGGGAGCAGAAGAACGCGGAATTGGCGGCCTCGGTATTTTCATGGCCCGCAACATAATGGACTCCATTACCTACAAACGGGAAGGAGACAGTAATATTCTAACGATGACAAAGAAAATTTAAAGATATGGAAATTACTATCAACAAAGTGGAAGAAGTGACGACCGTTCAGTTCGTCGGCCGTCTGGACACTCCTGCCTCGCAGGAAGCTATGGGGATTATTAATCCTGTTATGGAAGATGCCGGAGGTACCATCATTCTTGATTGCGATAAACTGTCTTATATCTCTAGTTCCGGTTTGAGAATCTTTCTTTCAATCCGCAAAGCCGCTATCCTAAAGGGTGGAAAGGTGATTGTCAAGGGAATTAATGACGACATCCGCAGTGTTTTCATGATGACAGGATTCCTGAACCTGTTCGAAATCCAATGATACCTCTCTCTCTCTTTTCGGTCAACATCGTTTCCGAGTATCTCCTTCTGCTGGTTTCCCTGCTGGTGTTCATCGCCATCATGATCATCAAGGTGGGAGCAAAGCTTGGAATGCCATCCCTACTCCTTTTCCTTATCCTTGGTATGCTGGTGGGAAGAGGTGGTCTGGGTTTGAGGTTTGATGACATCGAGAGTGCTGAATCACTGGGACATTTTGCTATTACCATCATCCTGTTCACAGGTGGTCTGGAGACCTCCCTTTCAGAGTCCAGACCTATAATGAAGCATGGATCTGTCCTTTCCACGCTGGGAGTTTTCCTGACAGCCCTGCTGACCGGTGTGTTCACTTACCTGGTAGTGGGCAAACATATAGGTGCCATAGGTTCTTCCCTCCTGGGTTGCCTTCTCCTCGCTTCCGTCATGGGATCGACCGATTCGGCATCGGTCTTCTCCGTCCTAAGGGGCAGGAAACTGCATCTCAGGGAGAGGCTGGCCCCCCTCCTTGAGCTCGAGTCAGGTAGTAATGACCCGATGGCGTACATCCTTACCATCATTTTTGTGAAATTCCTGTCGATGGGAGAAACGACCGCTTCGCATTTCTGGACAGGTGCCGGAATCCTGGTGGCCCAGGTTGCCATCGGTCTGTTGGTGGGATTGGCTGTGGGTTATGGTGCCAAGTATGTCCTTAAGAAGATAGAACTTCCCGGAGGATCGCTGTATTCGATCTTGATCCTTAGCCTGGGTCTGTTTGCTGACGGCCTTGCTTCGGTCCTTTATGGTAACGGTCTGCTTGCGATCTATGTCGCTGCGATCCTGATGGGTAACAAGGCCGGGATTCCGGAGAAGAAGGATGTCATGAAATTCTTTGATGGCCTGACATGGCTGATGCAACTCCTGATGTTCCTCATGCTCGGGTTGCTTGTCGATCCTTCAGCCATGCTTCCGGTTGCCCTGCCAGCCCTTCTGATTGGATTGTTCATGATGTTTGTAGCGCGTCCTGCCAGTGTTATCCTCTCGCTGCTTCCTTTCAAGAAGTTGTCTTCCAAAGCAAAACTCTATATCTCCTGGGTCGGGCTCAAGGGAGCCGGCCCTATCCTGTTCGCCCTGTATGCGGTAGTGGCAGAGGTCGAAGGGTCTTCTGAGATATTCAATATAGTCTTCTTCATAACCCTGCTTTCCCTCATTACTCAGGGAATGACCCTGATTCCGATGGCCAAGTTCTTGAAACTCAGTTATGACGAGGATCCCCAGGTTGAGACTTTCGGAATGGAGATTCCCGAGGAGATGGGGATGCTCAGGGACCATACGGTTACCGAAGAGGATCTTTTAAGAGGCTCAACCCTGAGGGAAATGAATCTTCCTCATGGAATACGTGTGATGATGGTCCGGCGCGGCGAGCACTTCCTGGTGCCTCACGGGAGCATGAAACTGCAGTTAGGAGACCATCTCGTGATAGTGGTCGGAGAGTCGGATGACGACCTTATTGAAGGGCAATAAGAGGGAGGACATCCATATCGGCAGGAAGCCATTTCACTGAATATATTGACGTTCCGTCAAGCCATCGTGCAGCCTCATGTTCATTGAGGCTCATCTCTTCTGTTGCCAGGGAGCAGAGGAAGCAGTGAAGTGTAAGATGGAAGGCTGGATAATCCCATTCCACTGTGCGAAGGAGCCTTTCAATCCTGATCTCGGCAGATAGTTCCTCCCGTATTTCCCGTTTGAGGGCTTCTTCGAGGGATTCTCCTGGTTCGACCTTCCCTCCGGGGAACTCCCACCAGTCCTTGAAATCCCCGTAGCCTCTCTGGGTGGCGAAGATCCTTCCATCCTTGTGGATTACCGCTGCAACTACTTCTATGTGCTTGTCCATTATTGGTAAAGTTAGCTATTTTCAAGAATAATCCGTAATTTTATAGTGTTTACGGAATGAGTGCTAAAAAACTACTGGACAGGAAGGCTTTGCAATCGGCTTTGGGCCTTCATGGATTTACGGGTTGGCTGACGAGCGGGGTGTTGTACCGGTTGTTGGAACTTGGCCGTTTAAACCGCAGGTACAAGGGCATCTCTGATCTGGAGGGTCCTGCCTTTTCTTCTGCAGTCCTCCGAGTGATGGGTATCTCATTCGAACTCCCTCCTGAGCAGTTGGATAACATACCCCTTGAAGGGGGATTCTTCACTGTGTCCAATCATCATTATGGCGGAGCTGATGGCCTGATACTCGATGCGATAGTAGGAGGCCGTCGCAATGATTTCAAGATACTCACCACCTTCCTCCTGGCACAGATCTCCAACTTGAAGGAAACCTTCATTCCAGTTGATAATTTTTCAAAGGGAGGGCATAAAAGCGTAACAGGGATCAGGAAGGCGCTGGACCATATCGCTGGCGGAGGTCCGCTCGGTTTGTTCCCTGCCGGGGAAGTAGCCACATGGCAGAAGGGGCATGTAGTGGAGGACAAACCATGGGACACCAGTGTCATCAAGCTGATATATAATTCCAGCCTGCCGGTTGTCCCTGTCTATTTCGATGGAGGGAATTCCAGGATGTTCCATCTTCTCGGACGCATCCATCCCATGCTCAGGACTGTCCGACTCGTAAGGGAGATGGTAAACAAGAAGGGAACAACCATAAAGGTCAGGATTGGAAGGCCGGTTTCAGTCCAGGAAATGGCCGGAATGGATGTCAAAACCCTTGGGAAATACCTTCGCAACCGATGCTATGCCCTGGAATCCCAGTGTATCCCGCCCAAGGAAGGCAATTCCATGTCAGGAGCCGAAGCCATTGCAGATCCGGTAAGTCCTGATCTGGTCCGTGGACAGATGGAATCGAATGACGGAAAGGTTCTCTTTGAGGCCGGTGACTACAAGGTTTATCTGATCGATGCGTCTGATGCACCAGATGCCATGAGGGAGCTCTACCGCCTCCGTGAGGAAACATTCCGTTCTGTAGGTGAAGGAACCGGAAAGCCTTTGGATACTGATGAATATGATACCTATTTCAAGCATCTTATCCTTTGGCATGTTCCTAATGGGGAGATAGCCGGGGCCTATCGGGTAGGCTACGGTTCTGAGATCTTCCCTGAAAAGGGGAAGGGCGGATTCTATTCCGACAGTCTGGTCCGTTTCGGGCCCGATGCTGGAGTTGTCCTTCCAGGATGCATGGAGTTGGGACGGTCTTTCATCGCATGTAAGTACCAAAGGGAGGTTCTTCCCTTGAAGCTTATGCTGACAGGGCTTGCAGTAGCCATGACAATGGATCCCAATGCTACTGCATGCATGGGCACCGTGACCATCAGCGACAGCTTGCCAGATCTCTACAAGAGCCTGGCAGTATATTTCCTGGAAAGGGATTACCTTCTTCCGGATGCTGAAAGGTTTGCTTCACCGTCCCATCCGTTCAAGAGTGATTTCATGAAGGTGAATCCGGAGGAACTCCTTCAATTCCCTAAGGGTGATATAGATGCATTTGACCGCCTTCTTTATAACATGTCTGACGGCAGGTTCCGTCTTCCCGTCCTTCTGAGAAAGTACTTCAGTTGCGGAGCCAGGGTGGCTTGCTTCAATGTGGATCCTCTGTTCAGCAACTGCCTTGACGGACTGATACTCCTCAAGGCATGTGATTTCCCTCCGGCCATGCTCCGGTCTTTGGTCCGTCCCCTTTCCAAGGAAATGCAGGAGAGGGTGTTCCGGCATTTCTACGGGGCATCCAATGATGAAGAGTGATGGACAGTCCGTTATGGGTATATCTTCTTGGTTTGGCGGGAATGGGTATCTATGGTACCCGTATCCTGATCCAATGGTATATGTCGGAGAAGTCCCACAAGGTGGAATCTCCCGGAGTCTATTGGGTGCTCAGCAGCATCGGCGCCATCATTATTTATCTCTACGGTTGGTTGAGGAAGGACTTCTCCATCATTTTCGGTGAGAGTGTCGGCTACTATATCTACATGTGGAACATCAGCATTCTTGGGCTGTACAAGAAGATTCCACGTCCGCTTATCGTTCTCCAGGCCATCTTCCCGCTGATCGTCCTAGGCTTGATAGTAAAGGATTTCCCTTCCTTTGTCAACGTCTTCCTGCGTAACGAATATGTGCCCCGCAACCTGCTCCTGTTCGGTGTGCTTGGACAGCTTACCTACGAGCTCCGCTCGGTTTACCAACTGGTGTACAGCTATCGGCGGGGGGCTTCTTTCCTACCCTTGGGGCATTGGGTGCTGGCTATCATCGGATCTTCGATGATCATAGCCTATGGACTCATACGTCATGACTGGGTCCTTGCAATCGGTCAGTTCTCCATCGTTTTTTCTATCCGCAATCTGATGATCTGCCTTGCTGCTCCAAAATGGACTGCGAGGTTGACCAAACTCCTGATGGTAAGGCCGGCCTGCTGCAGGTTCAACGAACAGACCGCGGCCAACAATCTTTTTCAGCACAAGAACCAGGATCCGGACATCCAGGATGCGGTTCTGGAAGAATTTGACGGAATGGTTCGTACGTTGGAAAGCCACGACATTCCCGTCGTTGTGGTTGAGGATACAAAAGAGCCGGAGACTCCGGACGCCATATTCCCAAACAACTGGTTCTCAACACATGGTGACGGTTCGCTTGTCCTGTACCCCATGTTCGCTCCCAACAGGAGGGAAGAAAGGAAACCGGAAGTCATGAAGGTGATCCGTGAAGAAGCCGGAACCAGGAGAGTGGTTGACCTGACCGGCTGGGAGGCGAGAGGCAAGTTCTTGGAGAGTACGGGAAGCATGGTGCTTGACAGGGCTTCGAGGATTGCATATGCCTGCCGTTCACCACGTACTTCCGAGATAGTCCTTGATGAATTCTGCCGCAAGATGGGGTACAAGTCTGTCCTGTTTGATGCTGTTGACCGGAATGGTAATCCAATCTATCACACCAATGTGATGATGTCCGTCGGGGATGGATTTGCCGTAGTCTGCAGGGATGTGATAATCTCACCGGAGGAACTTGCCATGGTGGAGCGTAACCTGATCACGTCCGGGAAAGAAATCATAGATGTTTCCTATGACCAGATGCGGCACTTTGCCTGCAACATACTCCAAGTCAAGAACAAG
>CAMHFA010000059.1 GCA_946184255.1 uncultured Bacteroidales bacterium | reverse complement strand
CAGACCCGGAGTTTTTCTTTTAGCCATAGCCGAAAATTATTTGTTGGTGATAGCGTTTCTGATGACACCGACAATGATGGACAGTATGGCTGCGCCACCAAGGATGTACACCAGGAGCATGATGGTATCAGTCAGTTTGAGCCAGGTTGCACTTGGCTGATTCTTGACATTGACGACGGGATCGCCGGAAGCGAGTGCGTAGGCTATTGCCACGAGCACCGCGATGCCGACAATCACGAGCAGGGCCCTGAGCAGGCTCTTCGGATTGTTCTTAGCGGCTTGGATGATGGCGAGTCCCAACAGGATCACTACAGCTGCGATAAGCAGGAAGTAGCTGTACCTGAGGAGGAGATTCACCGGGCCTTCGTTCGATGCCTCACCTTTGAACAGACACCAAACTCCAACCACGATGCCAACGATACCCAGCACCCAGCCGATTATCTTGGAAATTTTGTTCATTTCAATCGATTCTAAAAGTGATTCTGACTAAACTATAATTATTTGGACTTCTTCTCGTACTTCGCAAGAGCGTCGACGAGGTTGATGGAAGCCTCCTCCATGTCGATCGAAAGAGCATCGATCCTGGAAAGGATATAGTTGTAGAACACCTGGAGAATCAGAGCAACGATAAGACCACCGATGGTGGTGATAAGGGCGACCTTCATACCTCCAGCGACGATGTTCGGGGAGATGTCACCCGCAGCCTCGATAGCATCGAAGGCCTTGACCATACCGATAACCGTTCCCAAGAATCCGAGTGAAGGGGCGATGGCGATGAACAGGGAGATCCAGGAAAGGTTGTTCTCCATAAGGCTCATCTGGACGCCACCGGCAGAAGCGATTCTCTTCTCGACCACGTCGAGACCCTCGTCATAGTGAAGCAGACCATCGTAGAAGATGCTGGCGACGGGGCCCTTGGTGTTGCGGCAGAGATCCTTTGCCTTCTCGACTCCACCTTCGGCGAGGGCTTCCTCAACCTTGGCGACGAGTTTCTTGGTGTTGGTTTTCGCGAACGACAGGTAGAGGATCCTCTCGATAGCGAGGGCAAGACCGAGGATCAAGCAGAGGATGATTGCGGACATGAAGGCCGGACCTCCCTGGATGAAGTAGGACTTGATCTGCTGGTGGAAAGGAACATCTTCGCCGGTACCCTTGAGAAGATCCTCGGCGGAGAGCTGCTGGGGAGCTGCCTGCTCGGTAGCGGCGGCCTCAGCGGGCTGGTCCTGAGCGGACGCGATGCTTGCAGAGAAGGTAAGAGCACCTGCTACTGCCAAGAACATGAAAAACTTTTTCATAACCGTTTTCGTGTGTTTTAATTAATAAAGTATTAAAAAGTTATCTTAATTCTGACTCAATTGGGGGATTCCGAAACCCTCCACAAAACCGTTGCAATTTACTAATTTATTTTCAAAAGGCAAGGGCTACTTTGAAATTTCTCCTTTAAGATTATCACCAAGGTGAACTTTGACCCATTCGTTATCGTCACTTTTACCCATCAGATAAAAGAGTTTTGCAAGTGCGCTCTCAGTGGTTATGTCGATTCCAGAGACCACTCCGGCCTTTTCAAGGGTCTTTCCGGTAGCGTAGAGGTTCATATTTACGGAACCCGAAAGGCACTGGGTGACATTCATCAGAACTTTCCCCATCGATGCGGCTTCCTTGACTATGTCGATGAACCATTGGGCGGAGGGTGCGTTTCCTGAACCGTAGGTTTCCATGATGACCGCCCTTGTTTCCTTACCGCAGAGGAAATACCTCATTACCGTCGGTGTGATGCCGGGATGGACTTTCAGGATCGAAACCCTTGTATCAAGTGAAGTCGCAATCCTGAGAGAGCCATTCCATGATTCTGGCCTAAGGATTGCCTGGTGGTTGTATCTGATGTTGATTCCGGCTTCGGCAAGGGCCGGATAGCCGGGGGAGCGGAAAGCCCTGAATTCTTCAGAACTGACCTTGGTGCACCGGTTTCCCCTCAGGAGAAGGGAATCGAAGAATATGCAGACCTCAGGTACGAGCGGGTGACCATCGGAATCCTTTGCTGCAGCAATTTCCACTGCGGAGATCAGGTTTTCCTTGCCATCCGTCCTGGGCACTCCGATAGGAAGCTGGCTTCCTGTGAATATTACCGGTTTAGCAAGGTTCTCCAACATGAAACTCAGGGCCGAAGCAGAGTAAGCCATCGTGTCTGTCCCGTGAAGTACTACAAAACCGTCATATTCATCGTAACGGTCCCTGATTATGGTTGCAAGGGACTGCCACATCGAGGGTTCGACATCGGAAGAATCGATAAGGGGATCGAAGGTGAATGAGTCGATCTTAAGTCCGTACTTGTCGAGTTCGGGTACTTCTTCCTGAATCTGGTCGAAGTCGAATGGTTTCAGGGTCTGGTCTTTCGGATCCTGTTTCATGCCGATGGTACCACCGGTGTAAATCATCAGAATTGAAGAACCTGTCATATTCCGAATAAGATTTTGGCGTTTCGAGTAGTTATTTCAGCCACCTCTTCGATTGAGATGCCTTTCAGCTCAGCTACCTTGGAGGCGATGATGGGTATGTAGGAACTTTCGTTCCGCTTTCCCCGGAAGGGAACCGGTGTGAGATACGGTGAATCAGTTTCCAGAACGATTAGTTCAAGCGGTACTTTCCTTACTATTTCAGCGAGAGAGGCATTCTTGAAGGTCACCACACCTCCAACCCCCATGTACCAGTCCCCGAGCCTTTGCAGTTCCATGAAACTCTCATAGCTCCCGCTATAGGCATGCATATTCCCCCTCAGGCCCCTGTGTTCCTTGATTATTCCAACAAAGTCACCCATCGAGTCCCTCATGTGGATGTTCACCGGGAGCCCCCTTGAAGCAGCGTAATCCAACTGACAGTGGAGGGCTTCTTTCTGCTCCTTTTCGAATTCCTTCCCTTCGTGATAGTCAAGACCGATCTCTCCGACCGCAACTATTTCCCGGTCTGAATATTCAAGCATCCTGTCAATCTCCTCTTTCCACCCTTTGTCAACTGACCCCGGATACAGTCCAAGCATGGGACGCAGGACATCAGGATGCCTTTCCACAAGATCGAACATGGTCTTTCGTTCCCTGCTGTCGACATCCGGCTGGAGCATCAGTCCCACTCCTGCTTCCAGGGCACGTGCTATGTAGGCATCCTCCTCTCCGGAAAATGCTTCATCCGAGATGTGGCAATGGGTATCGATGAAGAACATGTTTTCAAAGATACTCATTTTTCCCGATTACTTTCCCATCCTTGGGGAACAATGTTGAAGAAGGTCGACCGAGAGGAAACCGTCACATTCCAGGGAAGTGACAATCCTGCTGACCTTGCTGTAGGACCATCCCAACAGGGTACATAATTCATCCATGCCGATTCCCCGCCGCTTCCTCACTGTCATGGCCAGTTTTACTACATCTGAAAGCTCGTTTTCAGGAAGGTCAGAGTAACAAGACTCAACCGAATCCCGGAAACTATCCTTGAGGTGGATACCGGAGGAACCAAGCCCGAGTTTGGCTACCAGGTCCGAAAGGTCTCCTATAGAAGATGCTACGTTTTCCCTTATCAGAAGATTGCATCCTTGGGACAGAATGTCGTCTATCCTCCCGGGGAGGGCGAATACATCCCTGTCATAGGAACTGGCCAGTCTAGCCGTCATCATGCCTCCGCCTTTAACTTTGGATTCGACAAGAATGGTTGCCTTCGACATGCCTGCTATTATCCTGTTCCTTCTGAGGAAATTAATCCTGACAGCTTCGGTTCCGGGGGGATAGTCCGAGACAAGGGCACAGCCTTCAGTCATGGAAATTGCCTGTCCGGCACTTCTGTTCCTTGGGGGATAGAGGCCGTCTATTCCGGTTGCCATCACAGCGACGGTAGGCAGTCCGAATTCCAGAGCCGCTTTGTGGGCGGTAATGTCAATCCCTATTGCCAAGCCGCTAATTATCAAAGGTTTGACTGTTGTTTTGGAGAGTGCCTCCACAATCATTCTGCACCAGTCTTTCCCGTAATATGACATGCTGCGTGTCCCGACTATGGCCACCTGGGGACGGACGTTGAAAACTTCTTCCGGAGGGGAAATCCCTTTATAGTAGAGTCCGAGCGGAGGGTCGCTACATTCCGCGAGAAGGGAGGGATAGCCCGGCTCTCCGGGGCATATGAAAGTACATCCTTCCGCCTGGAGCCTTTCCAGTTCCATGGCGGCAGATTCGTAGGACTCCCAGGAGATTTCAGGAGCGTATCTGGTTCTTGAATATGCCGCGAGGGCATCATGGACGTCTTTTCCGGCATGCCGGAAAACTTCAACCGCTCCGCCGAAAGTTTCGACGAGAGCGGCTCCGGTCTTTGGCTCGAATCCAAAGATCTTGTTGAGTGCGCAAAAGCACACTCGTTCCTCGTTGATGTTTTCCATAGTTCATTAGTTATCAGTTTAAGTTTTATAGGACTAGCATTGCGTCGCCGTACGGACCGAACCGGTAGTCTTGCTCCAGGGCGACCTTGTAGGCATTCATTACATTGTCAAACCCTCCGAATGCGGCCACCGCCATGAGCATGGTTGATTCAGGCAGGTGGAAACCGGAGACCACTGCATCCGGAACCGAGAAATCATAAGGAGGGAAGATGAACTTGTTGGTCCATCCGTCAAAAGGCTTCACCTCGTGGGTCGTGGTGACGTAAGTCTCGAGTCCGCGGACCACCGTGGTGCCTACGGCAACCACTTTGTGTCCGGAATTCTTGGCCTTGTTGATTACCTCGCAAGCCTCTGGCAGGATGATGATCCTCTCGGAATCCATCCGGTGCTTGGAAAGGTCCTCCACATCTACCCTGCGGAACTGGCCGATACCCATGTGGACAGTGATGAAAGCTTTTTCGATGTCTTTGAGGATCATGCGGTTGAAGAGCTCGCGGCTGAAATGTGTTCCGGCTGCCGGCACAGCTACTGCCCCTTCGTTTTTGGCGAAGATGGTCTGGTAGTTCTCAATGTCCTCTGCCGTGACCTTATTCTTTACCCATTTAGGTACGGGTAACTCTCCCAGGCTGAAGAGGGACTGTTTGAAGTCTTCGTACGGGCCGTCATAAAGGAAGCGCAGGGTACGGCCTCTGGAGGTGGTGTTGTCGATCACCTCGGCCACAAGGCTCTGGTCCTCACCGAAGTAGAGTTTGTTACCTATCCTTATCTTCCTGGCCGGATCAACGATCACATCCCAAAGGTGCTGTTCGCGGTTAAGTTCTCGGAGGAGGAACACCATGATGTCGGCTCCGGTCTTCTCTTTCTTGCCGTAAAGCCTGGCAGGAAAGACTTTCGTGTCATTGAACACGAAGGTATCCCCTTTGCCGAAATAGTCAATGATGTCCTTGAAAATCCTGTGCTCGATTTCGCCGGTGTCCTTGTGGACAACCATGAGTTTGCATTCGTCGCGCCATCTTGTGGGCTCCTGGGCAACACGCTCCTTAGGGAGGATGAACTGGAATTGAGAGAGTTTCATATAAATAAACCGATACCTATATAATACGGTAACTATTCAGAAAATGTTTCAGATACGAGCTTCGCGGAAGACTTCCACAATCGAGGGATATGTGTTTTTCAGATAAGGTGACAGTCCGGAGCGGGCAACCCATGCGGCTTTTGTGATGTCCTCCTCGCGCTGCGGGGTGAGGTCCACCGGATCGGTGTAAAGCATGTCGTACCACCAGGTATGCTTGAGGTGCCAGATTCCGTCACGGCGGTAGCAATGGTCGGTGACGCAGATAAGTTCCCTGAGTTTCAGCTTCAAGACCCCAGTCTCTTCCTGTACCTCTCGAAGCGCCGTTATACTTATGTCTTCACCTGCCTCCTGATGTCCCTTGGGCAAGTCCCAGAGATCATTCCTGCGGATCAGCAGCACGTCTCCGCGACGGTTGGAGACAAGCCCTCCTGCTGCATTCACCTCCTTGAACTGGGCGCAGAAACCATGGTAAGTCTCCTCAATGTCATCCGTTGGAATATATACCCTTGAGAGAGAACCGGACGTTTCGAACATGTCCACTATCGAGGCTATGTCCGGTGCCTGGCCAAGATGCAGCTCAATCGAATTGGGGTCGGACAAGGCCGGCTCGTCAGGAGAGCAGATCAGTATACATCTCTTTTCAAGGTAGATCTTGTGCATCTTGAGGTTTAAAATTGCTATATTTGTAAGTTAGGCTGCAAATTTAGCAAATCATTTGAAAGAACATGGATTCCATCGAGAGAAAACTGGCGGCGGAATTGCTGCGTATCGGTGCAGTGCTCCTCAGACCTGATGAACCCTTCACCTGGGCTTCAGGCTGGCATTCTCCGATTTATTGCGACAACAGGAGGATTTTTTCAGACCCCGGTCTCAGGTCCTTTGTTGCCGAGTCTCTGGCTTCAAGGGCTGCCGAACTCTATCCGGAAGCCGAAGTGGTGGCTGGAGTGGCTACCGGAGCAATCGCGCATGGAGTGCTCGCCGCCGACAGGATGGGCAAGCCGTTTGTCTATGTCCGTCCCAAGCCAAAGGACCATGGCACCGGCTCCATGATAGAAGGAAACCTTCCAAAGGGAGCCAGGGTGGTTGTGATTGAGGACCTTGTGTCAACCGGAATGAGCAGCCTGGCGGCCGTGGATGCCTTGAGGTCGGCCGGAGCCGAAGTGCTGGGAATGGTGGCTGTGTTCACATATGGATTCGATGTGGCGGCGGAGGCATTTGCCTCAAAGGGAGTCTCTCTCTCCACTCTTTCCAATTATGGCGTACTTGTTGAGGAGGCAATCAGGTCGGGTTACATAAAGCCGGCCGATTCGGAGGTGCTCCGCCGATGGCGCGAGGACCCGTCA
>CAMHFA010000058.1 GCA_946184255.1 uncultured Bacteroidales bacterium | reverse complement strand
TGTTTCGGGAACTGACATTATATCAGGGGAATATTGTTGTCTGCACAGGAAGACACCATCTCGTCAGGCCAGACCGAAGCCTGGATCTCTCCGATGTGGGCCTTGCGAAGGAAGAACATGCAAAGGCGCGACTGGCCGATTCCGCCTCCGATGCTCTGAGGAAGCTTGCCTTCCAGAAGCTGCCTGTGGAAGAACAGCTCGGCTTTCGATTCCTCACCTGCGAGTTTCAGCTGCCGGATAAGAGCCTCCTTGTCCACGCGGATTCCCATGGACGACAACTCGAAGCTGTGCTCCAGGACAGGATTCCATACAAGTATGTCTCCGTTCAAACCTGGAAGCATTTCACCATCATATTCAGCCATCGTGCTCCAGTCATCATAGTCTGCTGAGCGCCCGTCATGCTTGAGACCGTCTCCGAGCAGGCATCCTATACCAATTACGAAAACGGCCCCGTATTCCTTGCATATCGCATCCTCCCTTTCCTTGGGATTGAGGCCGGGAAAGCGGCGGCGCAGCTGTTCGGCATGTATGAACCGGATGGTCTCGGGCAGGACTGGCTTTATCGAGGGATATTTCTCGCACACCATGTATTCGGTGCGCAGGAGGGTGGAATAGATGCGCCGGACTATGTCTTTGAGAAACTCAGGTGTGCGCTGTCCTTCATCCATGACCCTCTCCCAGTCCCATTGGTCCACATACAGGGAATGGATGTTGTCAAGCTCCTCGTCGGCCCTGATGGCGTTCATGTCGGTGTAGATTCCGTAGCCAGGCTCTATGTGGTACTCTGCAAGGGTGAGGCGTTTCCATTTTGCCAGTGAATGGACTATCTCACAGACGGTCCCATCAAGGTCCTTGACAGGGAAACGTACCGCTCTCTCCACGCCGTTGAGGTCGTCGTTGATACCGGTGCCCTGTTTGACGAAAAGGGGAGCGGTAACACGACGGAGCCTGAGTTCCGAAGCTAGGTCCATCTGGAAGAAATCCTTAATCTCCTTGATGGCTCCTTCTGTCTGACGAGGGGTCAGAAGAGGGTTGTATCCAGATGGGATAAACAGTTTCATACTATTTTTTCGGGACGCATCTGCGGGAAGAAGAGGACATCCTGGATAGTGGTCTGACCCGTCATGAACATCGTAAGCCTGTCGATGCCCATTCCCATTCCGGAAGTCGGAGGCATGCCGTATTCCAATGCCCGTACGAAATCGAAGTCGATGAACATGGCCTCGTCGTCGCCGTGGCTCTTGAGGGCCGCCTGTTCCTCAAAGCGCTCCAGCTGGTCGATAGGGTCGTTGAGCTCTGAATATGCATTTGCGAGCTCCTTACCGCATACGAACAGCTCGAAACGCTCGGTGAGGTTCGGGTTATTACGATGCCTCTTTGTCAGAGGAGACATTGCGACGGGGTAGTCGGTGATGAAGGTCGGTTCAATAAGATGGTCCTCGCAGTAGGCTCCGAAGATCGCATCGATAAGCTTTCCTTCTCCCATGGAAGGATCGAATTCGACTTTCAGTTTCTTGCAGGTCTCACGGAGTTCGTCAACACCCATTCCGGCAAGATCCACTCCGGCATATTCCTTAATGGCATCGAGAATCGGGAGGCGGCGGTATCCGGCCTTGAAGTCGATCTCGTTCTCTCCGATCTTGACCTTTGTTGTCCCATGGAGCTTCAGGGCGATCCTCTCGAGCATCTTCTCGACGAATTCCATCATCCAGATATAGTCCTTGTAGGCTACGTAGATCTCCATGCAGGTAAACTCAGGATTATGAGTCTTGTCCATTCCCTCATTGCGGAAGTCCTTGGCAAACTCATAGACTCCGCTGTAGCCTCCGACAATCAGCCTCTTGAGATAGAGCTCGTTGGCAATCCTCATGTAGAGGTCTATGTCAAGGGCATTGTGGTGGGTTATGAACGGACGGGCAGTCGCTCCTCCGGGTATTGACTGGAGGATGGGGGTCTCGACCTCAAGACAGCCGGCTTCGTTGAAATACTCCCTCATGGTGGAGATAATCTGGGCCCTCTGCACAAAGACGTCGCGGACCTGAGGATTCACGATAAGGTCCACATACCTCTGGCGGTATCGAAGTTCGGGATCAGAGAATTCGTCATACACCTTTCCGTCGGCATCGGTCTTGACGATTGGAAGGACCCTGAGTGATTTGCTCAGGACTGTCAGTTCCTTGACATGGACGCTGAGCTGACCGGTCTGGGTGATGAAGGCGAAGCCCTTGACTCCGACTATGTCACCGATGTCAAGGAGTTTTTTCCACACGGTGTTGTACATGGTCTTGTCCTCTTCAGGGCAGATTTCATCACGCTTGACGTAGATCTGTATCCTTCCGGCAGAATCCTGAAGCTCTCCGAAAGAGGCTGCACCCATAATCCTTCTGGACATGATCCTTCCGGCAAGGCAGACCTCCTGGAAATTGCCTTTCTCGGGATCGAAACCGTCTGAGATCTCCTTGGTGGTTGTGTTGACCGGATATAAAGGTGCAGGATAAGGATTAATCCCGAGTTCCCTTAATTTGGCGAGGGATTCCCTGCGGATGACTTCCTGCTCGCTCAACTCAATGTTTGCCATATCTTGAAAATATTTTAAATCAACCAAAAAGGCCGTATTCCGGCCTAGAACTACAAAAATACGACTTTTAATCTAGAAACTGAAATTGTAATTCTTGTTTAGAATGATTATCTTTGTCTAATATGGCGAAAGAGCGCAAATGGATAATCAAGGAACCGGCGGATCCGGAAAAGGTGGGAAGGCTTTCCGCCGAGCTGGGTATTGACCGTGTCCTTGCAGAACTGCTCGTCAAAAGAGGTGTAGAGACCTTCGAGCAGGCCCGTTCCTTCTTCCGCCCCAGCCTTGACAATCTCCACGATCCCTTCCTCATGAAGGATATGGATGCTGCTGTCGAGAGGGTCCGCAAGGCGATTACCTCAGAAGAAAAGATCCTGGTTTACGGCGACTACGATGTTGACGGTACTACTGCCGTCTCACTGGTCTATTCCTTCCTGAGAAGGTATTCTCAGAAGGTGGATTTCTATATCCCAGACAGGTACGATGAAGGTTACGGCCTCTCCTATAAGGGAATTGATTGGGCCAGCGATGGCGGATTCGGCCTGATCATTACCTTGGATTGCGGCATCAAGGCCAATGAGAAGGTTGAATATGCCCGTACCAAAGGCATTGACGTCATTATCTGTGATCATCACCTTCCTGAAGACACCCTTCCTTCTGCTGTTGCAGTTCTGGATCCGAAGAGGGAGGATGACAGCTATCCTTTCGATGACCTTTCCGGTTGCGGAGTCGGATTCAAACTCGTTCAGGCATATTCCCAGAAGTACGGGATTCCTTTCGAAACCCTCATTCCCCTCCTTGACCTTCTGGTTGTCAGTATCGCCGCAGACCTTGTGACGATGGTCGGGGAGAACAGGGTCCTTGCCCATTTCGGCCTCAAGCAACTCAATGAGAATCCTCGCAAAGGTCTGCTTGCCATGGCCACCCTGTCAAAACTTGAACCCGGTCACCTGACTATCGATGACATTGTCTTCAAGATTGGCCCTAGGATCAACGCGGCCGGCAGGATGGAGACCGGAAGGCTCGCCGTGGAGCTTTTGACTGCAGCTGACGACCATGTCGCCAACATAGTCGGGGAAAGGATCAATGACAACAACAACGAGCGCAAGGGCATAGACCGGGAGATTACCCAGGAAGCCCTTGAGATGGTCAAGAAAGGCTCTGCCTTGTCAACTGATGCTGCGACTATCGTCTATAATCCTACATGGAACAAGGGAGTCGTAGGAATAGTGGCGTCCCGCCTTGTCGAAGCCTTCTACAAGCCCACTATAGTCCTTACTAAATCCAACGGCTTCATCACCGGTTCTGCCAGAAGCGTCGCCGGGTTCGACCTTTACGAGGCAATCGAGAGTTGCGCTGACCTTTTGGAGAACTTCGGCGGCCATGTCTATGCTGCCGGTCTTACCATGAAAGAGGCCAATCTGGAAGAATTCGTCACCAGGATTGACAAGTTCATAGGGGAGAAGATAACAGATGAGATGCTGACTCCTGTGACCGATATCGATGCCAAGCTTGAGTTCAGCCAGATCACTCCCAAGTTCTTCAGGCTGCTGAAACAGTTCCAGCCTTTCGGCCCCGGGAACAGCAATCCCGTTTTCCTGACAGAAAGCGTCTCGGATGGTGGAAACGGCCGTAAGGTTGGAGCCGGGGGCGTACATATGAAGCTTGACCTTATAGACGAAAAGCAGCCTTTCCACCAGATTCCTGCCATAGCCTTCAACATGGCTGATTTCTATGACTACATCAAGGCTGGCAATCCGTTCGACATCTGTTACTCGATAGTGGAGAATTACTATCGAGGCAACTCAACCCTCCAGCTCCGTATAAAGGACATCAAGGAGCGCGAGGAATTCATTTAGTTTTAATCTATTGAAGTCACTATGTCTACTGCAGCGGCTGTGTAGTCGTTGCTGTCCACGTTGATTATGTGGTGGGCTGTGGACTCATAGAGATCCGAACGGGAAGCCATAAGTTCCTCGACCCTTGAGCGGAGGCTCTTGTCGGATTTGAGCATGGGACGGTCTCCTGGCCAGGTCTCGAGGTTGTGGACGAGGGTGTCGACGGAGGCCTTGAGGTAAAAGCAGGTGGTGTTTTTCCTGATCAAGCGCCGGCAGGCCTCGGTTGTGACGGTTCCTCCCCCGAGGGAGAGGATGCAATCCTCACCGGTCAGCTCGTTTGTCATGAATAGGTTCTCGAGGGCTTCCTGTTCCATTGCGCGGAAGGCGGCTTCTCCCTGCTTTTCGAATATTTCCGGAATTTTCATCCCCGTCATGGCCTCGATGTAGTCGTCAAGGTCGATGAACTCCATGTCCGGAAGAAGTTTGGAGACTTCTTTCCCGACGCTGGATTTCCCGCTTCCCATGAAGCCTATCAAGGAGATGTTTCCCATTTACTTAGAATAGTGTGGGCTCAAAGATGTCACCCTCTTCAGGAAGATTGTCTATGTCCGGCAGGCCGCCAGCCGGTTCCTCCGGCATTATGTCCATCGGCTCCTCCGGCTGTACGGTATCTTCGACGATTGCCTCATCCTCAGGCTTTTCAAGCGGCTCGATGAACTTGACCTTCTTGACATCGTACTGATGGCACTTCTTTCCCTTTGCGGTGTAACCCTTCTTCGCGATGAATTCCTCTGCGTCGATGTTCTCCGGGGTCCTGTGCTCGTATTTCTTTCCGAATATAACCTGGAATTGAGGATGCTTGTCGTCAGTGATTTCCACCAGATAGGACTTTGCTCCGGGAGCTATGAACGACTGGGGCGTGTTGTCACTCAGAACGAAACTGAACCTCTTTACGTAGAAAGCCTTGGCTGTAGCATCATAGTAAAGGGCAGTGTAAATCTTTTCGGGATCGAACTTCTCTATCTTCAGAATGTTCCCCTGGTAACGGTTGGACACATCGAACGAGGTGGTGTAGAAAGTACCGTCCTTGAATATGGCCAGCACTTTGTCCTCCGGTCCGAATTCGCCGAGATAGAGTCCCCTCTGCTCATCGTTCAGCTTCTGGATGTCTGCATCGTACCAGATATCCTTGCCGCCGATAGTGGAGACACCCTTGCTCTTCAGCTGGATCTTGGAAATGGTGAATTTTGAAACCAGGTTTCCCCTCGAAGTCTTGCCCTTGATGGCAAGTGTCGAGAAATCGTATTCAAGCTGGGTCTTCTTGAGTTTCGGACGGGGCCTCAGGTAGATTCTTACTGTTTCAGCTTCGCCGTTGTTGTTGACGGTGAACCAGAGGATCTTGGATCCTTCCTTCCCAGTGGTGATGTCATAATCCTTGTCCCTGGTCACGCTGGTGATGGCGAATCGCTTGGCGTAGTAAACCGAGCTCTTCCCGTCCCGGTAGATGACATTGTAGATGGTCCTCTCATCACCCCTGTTGAACACTCCCACATAGAGCAGGTCCTTCCAGAAGAAAGCCTTGTCCGTCACCTTGGTGATGCGGTACTTTCCGTCCTTTGAGATGACGAGGATCTCGGACAGGTCTGAGCAGTCTGACACATAAACCCCGTTGTCATCCCTCTTTAGACTGAGACCCACGAAGCCTTCCTCATAGTTGGCGTAGAGTTTGGCATTGTTGCTTACGACCTTGGTGACCGCGATGCTTTCGAAGGCGGAGATTTCGGTGAGCCTCTTGAAAGGCTTTCCGTATTTGGCCTTCAGACCCTTGAACCAGGCTATAGTGTATTCGGTAATATGCTCGATGTTGTTGCGGACCTCATCCATCTCGGCCTCTATAGAAGCTATCTTCTCTTCCATGGCCTTAGTGTCGAACTTGGAGATCTTCCTCACGGGTTTTTCCACCAGGCGATGGATGTCGTCCATCACTATTTCCCTGCGGAGGAAGTCCTGGTAGTTCTTCATCTCGGTGAACACGTCTTCAAGCTGCTGCTCCCAGCTCTTCTGGTCCTGTTCGAGTATCTTGTAAACCCTGTTTTCGAAGAATATCCTTTCGAGTGAATCATAGTGCCACTCGTCTTCCAACTCATCCAGCCTGATCCGAAGCTGCCATTCCAGCAGGTCCTTTGTGTGGAGGGTGTCATAGACGAGGATATCCTTCACTGACAGGAACTGCGGTTTGTTGTCCACAATCACGCAGGCATTGGGGGCAATGTTGCACTCGCAATCGGTAAAAGCGTAGAGGGCGTCGATGGTCTTGTCGGGGGAGACGTCATTGGGAAGGTGGATTATGATCTCCACCTTGTCGGTTGTCATGTCCTCGATTTTCTTGATCTTGATCTTGCCCTTGTCCTTAGCCTTGACTATAGAGTCCTTTATTATTTCAGAAGTCTTCCCGTAAGGGATCTCCGTGATGGCTATGGTGTTCTTGTCGATCTTCTCGATCTTGGCACGTACCTTCACGC
>CAMHFA010000057.1 GCA_946184255.1 uncultured Bacteroidales bacterium | reverse complement strand
ATCGATATTACCATACACATCACTCTGGATGTTGCTGACTTTGCCAACTAACTTGTAAGGCTGCGTCTCTGAATCTTGGGCAGCAAGGAACTCAGCTACAGTTGCATTCTTAACCTCCTCAGTGTCACCGCCGGGCTGATCACCTTCTCCAGTCTGTCCATTCAGGGAATAGAGATAGCAACTTCCTGCCTCAGTCTCAGGAGTGTTTCCGCGATAATTCATCAATTTTCCGTAGATGATTACCTCGTCTCCGACCTTGATGTCAGTCTGGCCGGACTCATATTTCTTGTTACCCAGGTAGAGTGCCCTGTAAACATAGAACTCGAAGTCTGTTCCTTCCTCTACGATATAGAACGAAGCATTGCCATAAGTGCCGCCTTCGGTGTAAGTACCATTATCGGCAATCCTGGAAATCTTACCCTTTACATAGACATTATCGGTAGTTTGGTAATTGTCTTTATCGGTCCATGTTAGGTCAGCAACTGCATTGGCCGCAGCTGAAGGATTGAACGGATCTTCAAGAGTACCCTTTCCTTTGGCCTCTGGCTGATCGCCTCCGCCATCTCCATATTCTGTTGTTCCGTTAAGGGTGCAGACATAACTGCCACCCTTGCCAACAGTCTCAGGAGTTTTTCCCTTGTAATTGACTACCTTTCCACAGATGGTCACAGAATCACCAACCTTGACATCTGTTTGTCCTGATTTCCATTTCTTGTTTCCAAGATAGTATGTCTGGAAAACATAGAATTGTGTAAGAGTTTTAGAGCCATCCTCTGAAATGTAGAAGGTTGCATTGCCGTAAGTTTCGCTCGCCTCATATGTAGTGCTGACTTCACTGATCTTTCCAGTAACATAGACTACATTGGGGCTATCGGTATCGGCAGTAAGGGTATTCACATAAGCAACAACACCTGCAGGATTGTAAGGGTTGTCCTTAGTTCCATCTCCCGAAGGCTTGTCAGTAGTATCTTCTCCCTTGGCACCCTTTTGACTGACATTGATAGTCTTGTAATCAAAATCTGTCTTCACCCTAAATGACGCAGTCCTGTCATTGGAAGAATTAGCGAGTGCCGTGACGGTCACGTTGACCGGAGCGCTGGAGGCGGTTCCGTTTGACGGATTGAAAGCCAGCCAGTCGGCATCGGAAGTGATGGTCCATGGCCTGTTGGAAGTAACGGTCACCGATGCGGTGCCACCGCCCTGCTCGAAGGAAATCTCGGTCTGTCCAACGTTCAGGACAGGGAGAGAGGGCTGCTCTTCTTCCTTAGGATTGCAGCCTACCACGATGGCAGCTGCTGCAATAAGAGTCAAAAATAAATTCTGGATTTTCATTATCGTGTTATTTTGTGTTTGCCCATGCGCTTAGTCTGCTAATATACAATGAAAACTTCAAAAATCAAAGGTCGAGGTCCAACTCAACGGGGCAATGATCGGAGCCGAAGATTTCATTGTGGATGCCCGTGCCGGCGATTCTGTCTTTAAAGTTGTCAGAGACAAGAAAATAGTCGATTCTCCACCCGGCGTTGTTCGCGCGCGCGTTGAACCGGTAGGACCACCAGGAATATTTCACCTCGTCCGGGTTCTGGGAACGCCAGGTGTCCACGAAGCCGGAATCAAGCAGTACCGAAAACTTTTCCCTCTCCTCATCCGTGAATCCTGCGTTGCGGCGGTTTGCCTTGGGGTTCTTGATGTCTATCTCTTCGTGGGCAACATTCATGTCGCCGCAGATGACGACTCCCTTCTTGGCCTTCAGGCCGAGAACATATTCACGGAAAGCGTCGTCCCATGTCATCCTGTAATCCAGCCTCTTGAGGCCGTCCTGGGAGTTGGGGGTATAGACGCAGACAAGGTAGAACTCCGGCATCTCGAGGGTGATTACCCTGCCCTCGTGGTCATGCTCCTCGACTCCTATTCCGTAAGTCACCGAAAGCGGTTGGTGCTTTGAATATATTGCCGTCCCCGAATAGCCTTTCTTCTCCGCCGAATTCCAGTACGAGGTGTAACCAAGGTACTCCAGATCCAGCTGCCCGGGCTGCATCTTTGTCTCCTGGAGGCAGAAGAAATCTGCATCAAGTTCGCTGAAGGCCTTGTCGAAATCGCCCTTTCCGGCGCAGGCCCTCAGGCCGTTCACATTCCAACTGATAAATTTCATATTCCTAACCTGTTGTCTTTATAATTCAATTTCCTTTACCAGGGTCTCGCTGGCGGCATCCCATGAATCAACGGCCGTCAGGGACACTGAATATTTCCCGGATTCAAAGCCATCCGGAAGCCCGTCCGATGCGAATTGCACCGTCCACGAAGGTTTCATCTCCGATGGAAGGGGATGCTTGTAAAAATCTGCCAGAATCTTCTTGGTTGCAAGGACCGAGCCGTTTCGGGACAGGGAGACTTCGTAGTGGTGGACGAATTCGTCGTCGGTGCCGGAAGCGAAGGAAACGGTAATTCCTGCCGAGTCGGAGGACAGGTCCATAGAAGAGAGGGACGGTGGCATATTCAAAGACCTGCGACGGTCGAATGAATATTCCTCAAGATGCTTCCCCTTCCTGGACGGACGCGGGATGACAAGAGGCTCCCCTATCACAGAATGGTTGTAGAAATCCATCCTCAGGATCCTCATGTTTCCCCTGCAGTCGAACTGGATCAGGTTGCCCTGCGAGAACTCATCCTTGTCTTTCATCACGGTCTGGCCGGCCATGTCCTCGTAGCCTCCTGCCTCCAAAGCCATGTAGCGTACCGATGCGCATCCCAGTGCAGTGAAAGAGCCCTGCCAGATGCTCCTGGGATCGTTCAACGGGAAATGCAGATGGCCTCCGAATGCAACCACCTGGGGATATTTTGACAGTATCTCAGGAATTTCGCGGGTAGCCCAGTAGCCGGGAAGGGAGGATTTCCAGATTCCTTCTGCTTCACCAAGGAGACTCCCGTAAACGGTGTCGTAGAGCATAGGATGGGTGATCACTATCACGTAACGGCCTGGCCTCTTCGAGGTGATCTCCGACAGTGTCGAATCCAGCCATTCGAGGGCTTCGGGACTGTACACCACCGGACCGGTTCCGTCCGGAGTTATCGCTATCACGTCATAACCACCGATCTCACAGTGCCTGCACTCCAGACCTTTCCCTGAAACAGCATCGACATCCGTAAGGAAATAATTATCCCCCAGAAGTTTACGGATATAGGAAGCATCCGAGACCATGGTCGAGTCCCACCTGTATTTAGGGACATCGTGATTGCCTACGGTATAGATGAGAGGCACCTTGACGGGATCCAGGACAGACTCGTATACCCTCTTGAACTCGCCGAGGAAATGCTCGCTTGGATAGTCGATCAGGTCTCCTGCGACCAGCACTCCGTCAAGGCCGTCGGCATCATTTTCAGCAGCCTTTGCGGCCAGCTGATTCAGGGCCGAAGTCCATTTTTCAGAAGTCATCGGAACACCCGTGTTTATGTGGACGTCACTGACAACTGCAAGGGAAAGTACCACCTTGCTCCCGTCGCAACCTATCAGCATACACGCGAGAGCTATCATCAGTATCTTTTTCATCTCAATCATGAACTAATGAACTAATGTAGCAAAATAATTGTAATTTTGTGTTAATCCACATTGACGACTTATGAACACGAACAAATGCCTTGCATTACTGCCTGCATTTTTCCTTTGCCTTACCTTGGTAGCCCAGACTCCGGATTATGTTTACACCGAAGCCAGCGAGTTTACCTTGACGGGAAAGCTGATGAACACACCCAATCCTTATCACAGGGTGGACACTGTCAGGTTCAAGGGTTTCACCAAAACTGAAAACAACCAGGTCCGCAACTCTTCGGGAATCGCAGTGGCATTCAAGACTGACAGCCCTTCCATTTCCATATTGACCGTTTACGGAGAAATAGGTCATCCCACCAACACCAACGGAATAGCCGCCAGAGGCTATGACCTCTATATCCGTAAAAACGGAGAATGGCTCTGGGCAGCATCCGGAGTCCCCGGAGATGCCAACCTCGACAAGCCCTATACCTTGATAAAGGACATGGATCCGGGTGAAAAGGAATGCTTGCTGTACCTGCCTCTCTACAGTGAGGAACGTTCCATAAAAATAGGCGTTGAGGAAGGATCCCACATCGTAGCTTCTCCAAATCCTTTCCGTCACAGGATCGGAATATTCGGTTCCAGCTACACTCATGGATCTTCCACCGGCAGGGCCGGGATGACCTATCCCGCACAGTTCTCCCGCAACACGGGACTCCAGCTCCTCAGCCTTGGATGCAGCGGCAACAGCAAGCTTCAGGACTATTTCGCGGACGTCCTTGCAGCTGCCGACGTGGACGCCTACATATTCGATGCTTTTTCAAATCCGAATCCTACGATGATCAAGGAGCGCTTGTTCCCGTTCATCGAAAAGATCCAGGCCGCCCATCCCGGCAAACCGCTGATTTTCCAGCGCACAATCTACCGTGAGAGCCGCAATTTCAACGACGGGTCACGCGTTTCTGAAACCGCCAAACTGGCAGTGGCCGACAGCCTGATGAAGATCGCCTGCAAGAAATACAAGGATGTCTATTACATCTATCCCAACGCAACGGCGAAAAACCACGAAGCCTCCATCGACGGTACCCATCCTTCAAACTACGGCTACCAGCTCTGGGCCGAATCGATAGAAAAACCAGTCAAGAGAATACTGAAGAAATACGGAATCAAATAATGAAAAAAGTAGCATTGTCTTTTATCGTGGCAGGAATCTCATTCCTGATGTGCGCACAGACGCCTACCACTCCAAAAATCGTTTACACTGAAGCCAGTGACCTGACCCTCACGGGCAAACTCATGAACACGCCCAACCCCTATCACAGGGTGGACACGGTCAAATTCAAAGGTTTCACGGCCAGCGAAAACAACCAGGTCAGGAATTCCGCCGGAATAGGCGTAGCTTTCAGGACCAACGCCAAAAACATTTCTATCCTTACAGAATACGGCGATGTCGGCTATCCCAACAACACCGGAGGTTTCTCTGCAAGGGGTTATGACTTGTACATCAAGAAGGACGGCAAATGGATCTGGGCCGGAGCAGGAGTTCCCGGCGACTTGAAAAAGCCGTTCAACGTAATCTCCAACATGGACGGAACAATGAAGGAATGCCTTCTGTATCTTCCGATTCTCAGTGAGGAATATTCAGTCAAGATCGGTGTGGAGGAAGGTTCTGTCCTTGAGGCCATCCCGAACCCCTTCCGTTACAGGATCGGTATCTTCGGGTCCAGCTTCACCCACGGTATTTCAACCAGCCGTGCCGGTATGGCTTATCCTGCGATCTTCTCGAGAGACACCGGACTTCAGCTTCTCAGCCTTGGATGCAGCGGAAACTGCAAACTCCAGAGCTATTTCGCAGATGTCCTGGCAGCAGCCGACGTGGACGCCTTCATTTTCGATCCTTTCTCGAATCCTTCAATCGAGCAGATCGAGGAGCGCCTGTTCCCCTTCATCGAAAAGGTCCAGGCTGCCCACCCGGGAAAGCCGTTGATCTTCCAGAGGACCATCTACAGGGAATGGCGTAATTTCGACAAGAACAGGGATAAGGCTGAAGCCGACAGGATTGCAGCAGCCGACAGCCTGATGAAGATCGCCTGCAAGAAGTACAAGGATGTTTATTACATCTATCCCAACGCTTCCGCAAAGGACCACGAGACCACCCAGGACGGAACCCATCCTTCCGACCGCGGCTACCAGCTCTGGGCCCAGTCCATCGAGAAGCCCGTTAAAAAGATCCTGCGTAAATACGGCATAAAATGAATAGATTACAAATCACGCTACTGCTGCTGGCAGTGTTGGTTATTCCGGCATTCCAGTTGCCGGCCCAGACCAAGACAAGTTATGTCGATCCATTCATCGGCACTGATGGCATGGGCCACACCTTCCCCGGGGCCTGCGTCCCGTTCGGAGGCGTCCAGCTAAGTCCCGACACTGACACCATTCCCCATAACATAAACGGGAAGTACCAGCCGATGGTCTATGAGACCTGCGCCGGCTACCGCTACACCGACCCCACGATTGTCGGTTTCAGTCATACCCATTTCAGCGGCACCGGTCATTCAGACCTTGGAGATATTCTGATAATGCCGGCCACAGGACAGTTGAAACTGAATCCCGGAACTGCCGACAATCCCGATGGAGGATTCCGCAGCCGGTTCAGCCATTCTTCCGAAAGTGCCAGGCCGGGTTATTACGAGGTAACTCTCGATGACTACGGCATAAAGGCCAGGCTGACCGCCACCACCAGGGTCGGGGTACATGAATATACTTACCCTGCTGACGGACATATCATCCTCGACCTGATCCACGGCATCTACGACTACGATGGAAAGACCCTTTGGGCGGAGGTGCAGGTCCAGGATCCCACCCATGTGGTCGGCTACCGCATCACCGACGGCTGGGCAAGGACCAACTACACCTATTTCGCAATCGAATTCTCCCAGTCTGTCATTGAATATGGTTACGTGGACCGTCAGAAGGTTGATTACAAGGGAGGCTGGAGCAAGTTCGACAACAGCCGTAACTTCCCTGCCATGGCCGGACGGAAAGTGGTTGCCTGGTTCAAGTTCAACACCTCGAAGAATCCCAAGCTTACAGTCAAGGTCGCCCTCTCCTCAACAGGAACCACCGGTGCCATGAAGAACCTCAAGGCCGAGGCCGAAGGCAAGACCTTCGACCAGATAGCCTCAGCTGCAGGAAAAGCATGGGAAAAAGAGCTTTCACAGATGGAGATAGAAGGAACGGAAGCGGAAAAGAAGATGTTCTACACTTCCCTCTATCATACAATGATCAACCCTTCTATCTATATGGACGTGGATGGATCCTATCGCGGTCTTGACCATGAGATCCACCATGCTGACGGGTTCACCAACTACACTGTTTTCTCCCTCTGGGACACCTACCGCGCCGAGCATCCGTTCCTTGCATTGTTCAAGCCCGAC